>JBBSAN010000004.1:0-29970 GCA_038252265.1 Chloroflexia bacterium | reverse complement strand
TCAGGTGGATATCTCCAAACAGATGACCCTGGTCGCCAAGCTGCGGCAGATCCTCAATTTGCGACGACTCTTGCTGTTCTACCTCCGTGACGTGCGCCCCGCCATTCAGGCGCGCCGCCGCCAGCCGCAGGAGGATCTGATCTCGCACCTGCTGACCCAGAACTACAACGATCAAGAAATCCTGACCGAGTGCGTCACCTATGCGGCTGCCGGGATGGCGACCACCCGCGAGTTTATCGTCATGGCGGCGTGGCACCTCTTGGAGCAGCCCGCGTTGCGCGCCCGCTATCTGGTCGCGCCGGAAGAGGAGCGGGTCGCTATCCTGCACGAGGTGCTGCGGCTGGAGCCGGTCGTCGGCCATCTTTACCGCCGGACCACGGGCGAGGTGGCGCTGACCAGCGAGGGGCGCGCCGTCACGATCCCGGAGGGTGCCCTGGTGGATATCAGCCTTGAGGCGGCCAACGTGGATGCGCGGGTGGTCGGCGAAGCGCCGGAGGCGGTCTGCCCGGCGCGCCCGCTGCACGGGGAGCGGATCGGGGGGATGCTGATGAGCTTTGGTGACGGGGCGCACCGCTGCCCCGGGGCGTACCTGGCGATCCAGGAGACCGATATTTTCCTCATGCGGCTGCTGGCCCTCGATGGTTTGCGCATCGAGAAGGTGCCGACGCTGACCTGGGACGATCTGACCGCAGGCTATGAACTCCGCCACTTTATGCTGGCCTTCGACGCCCACCCGGCGTGATCGCAAAGTCCATATGATAGGCAGAGGGGCGACCGGCTGGTCGTCCCTCTGCCTATTGTGCAGTCAACGCCCTTTGAGATCGCCAGGCAGGGTTGCTGCAAAGTCGGTCGGTGCCAGCCGCCCTCCACCCTGTCATCCTGAGCGTAGCGAAGGATCTTGTCGGGGCCACACGGTCGTCATCGAAGATCGAGATCTTACCTTGAGCACCTCGGGCCGCCACGAAGATCCTTCGCTGCGCTCAGGATGACAGCGGGGCTGTGGAGATCGCCCAGCGCTGGGACTTGACAAATCACTCATTTGTAACTATAATTGTTACAGATGGAAGATAAGGAGAAGTGATGAACAACAGCACCCGCTTTACCGTCGCGGTTCATATTCTGACCCTGCTTGCGCAGAACAGCGCCGAGCCGGTCACGTCGGAATACCTGGCCGGCAGCGTCAACACCAACCCGGTGGTGATCCGGCGGGTGCTGGGCGCGCTGCGGGCGGCGCGATTGGTGACCTCACAGGGGGGCAACGGGGGCGGCTGGCGGCTGGTAGGCGATCCGCAGGCGATCACGCTGCGGGATGTCTACTGTGCGGTCGAAGACGAGCCGCTGTTTGCCCTGCATCATCGCCCGCCGAACCCGCACTGCCCGGTGGGCCGCCACATCCAGGGGGCACTGGGCGGCCATTTCGCCGCCGCCACCCGCGCCCTGGAGGCGGAGCTGGCCCGGACGACCCTTGCCGATGTGTTACGCGAGGTGTTGGCCCTGGCGAGTTGATCCGCCCCCCCTTTTCATCGCCATGCGTAACCACCGTGGTTACACATAAGCTGACACATGAAGTACAGGAGCACGAATGAAAATCGTATTATTTGGCGCGACCGGCACCCTCGGCCAGCGCATCGCCCAGGAAGCCCGCGATCGGGGCTACGCCGTGACCGCCGTGGTCCGCGACCCCAGCCGGGCAACGGGCGCGGGGGACAATCTCACCTTTGCCCAGGGCAATGTCGGGGATCCGGCCAGCGTCGCCCAGGTGGCGGCGGGGCATGATGCCGTCATCAGCGCGATAGGCCCCGGCCACGATCAGGACCTGGCCGTGCTCAGCACCGCCGCGCAGAGCCTGCTCACCGGGCTGGCGCAGACCGATCTGCGCCGCCTGATCGTCGTCAACGGGGCCGGGAGCCTGGAAGTCGCGCCGGGCGTCCAACTGGTGGATAGCCCCAGCTTTCCTGCCGCGTGGCGGCCCGTCGCCCTGGCCCACCGGGATGCGCTCGATGTGCTGCGCGGGGCGGAGACGGATCTAGAGTGGACGGCGGCCAGCCCCGCCGCTTTTATCGCCCCCGGCGAGCGCACAGGCCACTACCGCACCGGCACCGACCAACTGCTGACCAACGCCAACGGGGAAAGTGCCATCTCTGCCGAGGACTTCGCCGTCGCCGTGCTCGATGAGCTAGAGAACGGGCAATTTATTCGCCAGCGGTTCACCGCCGCCTATTAAGCGCCGGGCACCGCCGGGCACCGCCGGGCACCACCGTGGGACGACCACCGCGCCGTCATGGGGTTCAGCAATCATAGCGGGGCACCGATGATGCCCCACCAACAAGGAGTTTAACCAATGCAACAAGCAACGACCCTACCGGCCCATGTGTCGATCCACCCGGATACCACGCTGGGGCTGGTGGCCCTGACCGTGGCCGACCTGGCCCGCTCCGTGGCCTTCTATCACGATGTGCTCGGCTTCACCACGCTGCGGGAGGAGCCGGGGACGGCCCTGCTCGGCACGCCCGGCACGCCTCTGCTCCGGCTCACAGAGAAGTCCGGCGCGCGCCCGGCGCTGCCGACCGCGACGGGCCTCTATCACTTCGCCATCCTGGTGCCCAGCCGCGCCGCCCTGGCCCGCTCGCTGTACCATCTGGTGCAGAGCGGCTACCCGCTGGGGGGCGCTTCCGATCATCTGGTGAGCGAGGCACTCTATCTGACCGATCCAGACGGCCACGGCATCGAGATCTACCGCGACCGCCCTCGCGCCGAGTGGCCCTCGCGGGACGGCAAACTCCAGATGGCGACCGACCCGCTGGACTTGCGGGCGCTGCTGCGCGAGGGGCAAGCCGACCCGCAGCCCTGGAACGGCCTGCTCGACGGCACCCGCCTGGGGCACATGCACCTTCAGGTGGCGGATCTTTCCCAGGCTCGCGCCTTCTATACCGACCTGCTCGGGTTTGATGTCATCGTGGATATGACGCGGATGGGCGCGCTCTTTGTCAGCGCGGGGGGCTACCATCATCACGTGGGCCTGAACACCTGGCAGAGCCGGGGCAGCCGCCCGGCCCCGGCGGAACACGCCCGCCTTCATTACTTCACGGTCCATCTGCCCGACACCGCCGCCCGCGATGCCGTGCTCGCCCGGCTGGATGCCGCCCAGGTGCTCTACCAGACAACGCCCGATGGCGTAGTTGTGGAGGATCCGTGGGGCAACCAGATCGTGCTGGCAGTCGGCCCGGTCACCGCATAAGCCCGCCCGGCCTATAACCATAGGGCGACCGCTGGGACGCCCGGCAGGGAATGGCGATCATCGCCGCCTTTGCCGGGTACCCTGGCGGTCGCCTTTTCGTTTGCCTATCGCCTGAGCGCACATACGCCAAAGCCGCCCGGCCCGTCATGTTGACGCTTCCGGCATCTCATAGTATGATAGGTGATGGTGCGGGACCCGGCCTCACCTGCCCCTGGGCACGGCCCTTGGCTGCCCCGGTGGGCACACCCCGGTGCGATGCAGGACAACGTTGTGCAACGAGAAGGAAGGGACGATGGTGGAGGAGAACACGCACACCACCGCCACCGCAGAGCGCCCGCCGCCGCCCCACTCCCGGCCCGATGGGGGAGACCCGCCGGGAGCCACGCCGGTGCCGGGACTCTCCGTGGTGATCCCCGTCTATAATGGCGAATTGACGTTGCGGGATCTCTGCGCCCGGCTGGCTGCAACGCTGCCGACGCTGGCTCCGGCGTATGAGGTCATCCTCGTCAACGACAACAGCCGCGACGGAAGCTGGGGGGTGATCAGTGCCCTGGCCGCGCAGTATCCCTGGCTGCGGGCGATCAACCTGATGCGCAACTTTGGGCAGCATAATGCCCTGCTCTGTGGCATCCGTGCCGCGGGCTATCCGATCATCGTCACGATGGACGACGACTTGCAACACCCGCCGGAGGAGATCGCCAAGCTGCTGGCCTGCCTGGCGGACAATTGCGACGTGGTTTATGGTACACCGCAGCAGGAGCAGCACGGCTTCTTGCGGGATCTGGCCTCGCAGATCACCAAAATCGCGCTGCGCAGTGCGATGGGCACCGAGATCGCCCGCAATGTCACCGCCTTTCGGGTCTTTCGCACGCCGGTGCGCAACGCCTTTACCGACTACCAGGGGCCGTTTGTCTCGATCGACGTGTTGCTCACATGGGGCACCACCCGCTTTGCCGCCGTGCCGGTGCGCCACGATGCCCGCGCGGCGGGGGTATCCAACTACACCTTTCGGCGGCTGGTGACCCACGCGCTGAACATGGTCACCGGCTTCAGCGTGCTGCCCCTCCAGATGGCAAGCATCATCGGCTTTGGCTTTACCCTCTTCGGGATCGGCATCCTGGCCTTCGTGGTCGCCCGCTACCTCATCGGGGGGGACAGTGTGCCGGGGTTTCCCTTCCTGGCCTCGGTCATCGCCATCTTCTCCGGCGCGCAACTATTCGCGCTGGGCATCATCGGGGAATACCTGGCCCGCATCTACTTCCGCATCCTGGACCGCCCCAGCTACGTGATCCGCGATCAGATCGACCCCCATCCCTAACCCACCGACCGGAGGCACCACGGCGTATGGCTGAACGGCTTACTTTAGACGAGATCCGCACCTACTGGACCGAGCAGGCATTGGCGCACGGCCAGTCGCCCGCCGCCTCCTGGTCAGACCAGCGGGTGATCGAACTGGAAATCGCGGCGATCAGCCACTATCTGACCGACGGCGATCAGGTACTCGATGTGGGCTGCGCCAACGGCTTCTCGACGGTGCAGTTCGCGGCCACCAAGCAACTGACCATCCTCGGCCTGGACTACATTCCGGCGATGATCGCGGCGGCGCAGGACCGGCTGACCGGGCTGGCGAGCCGGTTGCAGGGGACGGTGGAGTTTGCCGTCGGGGATGCGACCCATCTGGACCTGCCCGACGAGCAATACGACAAGGTGATCGTCGTCCGGGTGATCATCAACCTGGGCGAGTGGGCCAACCAGGCGCGTGCCCTCCACGAGTGTGCGCGAATGGTCCGGCCCGGCGGGCTGCTGCTGCTGTCCGAGGCGACCCTCCAGGGCTGGCGGCGGCTGAACGCTCTGCGCCACGAGTGGGGCCTGGACGACATTCCGATGCCCGGCTTCAACCAGTATCTCGATGAAGATCAGGTGGTTGCCGCCCTCGCACCCGAACTCACGCTGCAAGAGATCGTCAACTTTGCCAGCAGCTATTATGTGGGGACCCGGCTGCTGAAGCCGCTGTTGGCGCAGGCCGCCGAAGCCGATATTGACATCACCGATCCGCTGATGGAGTGGAACCGCTGGTGCGCGCAGTTGCCGCCCGCCGGGGATTATGGCACGCAGAAGCTCTTTGTCTTTCGCAAAGCAGCCGCCCCATGAGCCAGCCCCCGCCCCCCGCGCCCGGTCACGAGACCTACGATCCCACGTTTTTCAAGCAACTGTTCGCCATCGAGGATCGGCACTTCTGGTTTCGCACCCGCAACCATGTGCTCGGCACCCTGGTCGATCAACTGACCGGAGGGTTGCCCGCAGGCTACCGCGTGCTGGAGGTTGGGTGCGGCACGGGGAACGTCCTGCGGATGCTGGAAAGGCGCTGCCGCCGGGGGACGGTCGTGGGTATGGACCTATTCGCCGAGGGGTTGCACTATGCCCGGCAGCGGACCACCTGTGCGCTGGTGCAGGGCGACGTGCGCACGCCACCGTTCGGGGCGACGTTCGACCTGATCGGGCTGTTCGACGTGCTGGAACACCTGCCCGACGACCGGCAGATCCTGGCCGACCTGTGGCAAATGCTCGCCCCCGGTGGGCATCTGCTGGTGACGGTGCCCGCGCACGCCGCACTGTGGAGCTACTTCGATGAGGCGGCGCACCATTGCCGCCGCTACGCCGCGCCCGACCTGCGGCGCAAGCTGCGCGCGGCGGGCTACCGGGTGGACTACCTGACTCCTTACATGGCGATCCTCTTTCCGCTGGTTTGGGCCGGGCGGCGGCTGGCCGCCTGGACGAGCCGGGGCCGCTCCCATCGCGCCGGGGGGGCGGAGGAGCTAACCCGCCAGGAGTTCCAGATCACACCGGTAGTGAACGACGTGCTGGCCGCCCTGCTCGCGCCCGAAGCCCGGCTGATCGCCCGGCGGCGGCCCCTGCCGCTGGGCACCTCGCTGCTTGCGGTCGCTACCAAACCATGCTGAGACGCGCCCTCCACCGCCTGGTGGCCCAGCCGCAGGTCTATGACGCGGTGCAACGGCTAGCCGGGGCCGACCAGATCGCCCGCCGCCTGACCGCCCGCCTGCCCCGGCGCGATCACCGGACCCGCGTGCTGGACCTGGGCGGGGGCACCGGCATTTCGCGCCCGCTGTGGCCGGGGGATTGCCCCTATATTTGCCTCGACCTGGACATGCAGAAGCTCCAGGGCTTCCGCCGGAAGTATCCCACCGACGCCGCGCTGCTGGCCGATGCCACCCGCCTGCCCCTGCGCGACGGCAGCCTGGACGCCATCCTGTGCAAGCAGGTGTCGCATCACCTGGCTGATGCTGCCTGGACCGCGCTGGTGGACGAGAGCGCACGGGTGCTCAAGCCGGGCGGAACGCTGATCTTCGTGGATGCGGTCTGGGCACCGCGCCGGATCGCCGGGCGCGTGCTGTGGAGCCTCGACCGGGGGGCCAACCCACGCTGGCCCCTGGCCCTCCACGCGGCGATCAGCCGCCGCTTCCAGATCCGGCACTGGGAACGCTTCGCCATCTACCACGCCTATGTGCTCTGTATCGCGACGAAGGCAGGCGGGAACGGAGGCGGGGCATCCAGGTGATTCAGACGCCGATCCAACTGCCGGTAGGCCCGCCCACCCCCGCGCCGACCACCCTTCCCCGCGTTGTCAGGCGACGGGTGGGTGCGCAACCGGGCGTGGCCTTGGCTCTGTTGACCTTGTGGCTGGGCATCCTATGGATGGTCGTCACCCCGCCGCTGAACGCCCCCGACGAACCGGCCCATCTTCAGGCGGTGATGCAGGTGCGCGTCCTGCATATCCTGCCCGAATTGCACTTCGATTTCAGCACCAATCCGGCGGGCGAAATCGTCCGCACCCCGGTTGACCCCGCCACCACCGCCTACATCGCCCGCGCCGGGTTCCACCTTCCGGCCAAGCTCGAACCCAACGAGTCGTGGCAACCACCGCTCTACTACCTCGTGACCGGGCTGGTGACCCAGGTGATTCCCCCCGACCCGGTGTGGATACTCTATGCCAGCCGGCTGGTCAGTGTCCTGTTCGGGGCGGGCATGGTCTATTTTTGCTGGGCGGCCACGCGGGAGCTGGCCCCGGCTGCACCGATGTGGGCGGTGGCGGCTGCCGGGGTGGTGGCGCTGCTGCCGCAAGCCGCCGCCGGGCGGGCGGTGGTGGCGAACGATACCGCCGTCAACTGCTGCGTTATGGCCGCTTTCTATGTCTGGTTTCGCGGGCTGCGCTGCAAGGACTACGACCCCTGGATGCTGCGGGCGGGGGCGGCGGTGGGACTGGCGGTGATGTCCTCCTTGAGCGCGGCGCTGCTCCTGCCGGGGTTGGGCCTCGTGGTGCTCTTTCGCGCCTTTCAGGTCGGCCAGGGGCGGGCCATCCGCGGGCCGCGCCTGGGGCGGGCGGTGCGGATGAGCCTGGGGGCCGGGGCCGTGCTGTTGCTGATCTGCCTGCCCTGGGTGGTGCATAACTTGCTGGTCTACGGCGAACCGACCGGCACGGCGGGGGTTCTCCAGTATGCGCGAGCGACCTATCCCTTGTATAATCTAAGCCTACCCAGGGTGCAGCAAGATTTTGTGCGCCAGACCTGGGAAAGCTTCTGGGGTTGGTTTGGGTGGCGCGACGCCCCGTTACCAGTGGAATTCTACCAGCAAGCGGTCTGGGGGGCGGTCGTGCTGCTGGCGTTGAGCGGCCTGGCCGGGTTGAGTTGGCTGCTCTATGCCCGCCGCACCCACCGGCGGCTGCCCGCCTATGCCTGGCAGGCGGGCCTCCTCCTGGCCCTGGTCGTGGTCGAATTATGCGTCAGCTATGTCCAGTTCAGCCTGAACGTGGCCTACCAGGCGCAGGGTCGCCTGTTCTTTCCCGCGCTGTTGCCCCTCGCGCTCGTCTTTACCGGGGGGCTACAGGCCATCCCGCCCGGGCGGGTGCCCAAAATCGTTGCCCTCAGTATTCCGCTACTCTGGCTGGCCGCGATGAACGCGGTCGGGCTGCTGGTGATCCAACACGCCCCCCTGTTGCCCTGAGCGAGTCGCTGCCGATTCGCCGGAAGGAGATCGCCCATGAGCGAGTATGTGATCCCGTTTAACCGCCCGGCCCTGGTGGGAGACGAGTTTCAGTATATGGCCCAGGCCCTGGAAGCAGGCCACATTTCGGGCGACGGCGCGTTCACCCGCAAATGCCATGCGCTGCTGGAAGGGCTGCTGCCGGTCCCGCGTGCGTTGCTAACCACCAGTTGCACCCACGCCCTGGAGATGACCGCCCTCTTGCTGGAGATCGCGCCGGGCGATGAGGTGATCCTTCCCGCCTTCACCTTTGTCTCCTCGGTCAACGCCTTTGTGCTGCGCGGGGCGCGCCCGGTCTTTGCCGACATTCGCCCCGACACCCTGAACCTGGACGAGACGCAACTCGCCCGCCTGATCACTCCTCGTACCCGCGCTATTGTGGTCGTCCATTATGCCGGGGTCGGCTGTGAGATGGATGCGATCCTGGCGGTGGCCGGGGCCCACGGTATCCCGGTGATCGAGGACAACGCGCACGGTCTCTTCGGGGCGTACCGGGGGCGGGCGCTGGGCACTTTCGGCACGTTCAGCACGCAAAGTTTCCACGAGACCAAGAATGTGACCTGTGGCGAGGGCGGGGCGTTACTGATCAACGACGTGGCCTACAGCGAGCGGGCCGAGATCCTGCGCGAAAAGGGCACCGACCGCAGCCGCTTCTTTCGCGGCCAGGTGGACAAATACGGCTGGATCGATATCGGGTCGAGCTATCTGCCGTCGGACCTGCTTGCGGCCTTCCTATATGCTCAACTCGAAGCCCGCGAGCGGATCCAGGCGACCCGGCAGCGGATCTGGACGACCTATAATACGGCGCTCCAGCCCTGGGCAGCGCAGCACGGCGTCCAGCTACCCACTGTGCCCGACCACTGCACGCAGGCTTACCACATGTTTTACCTGCTCCTCCCCTCGCTGGTCCGGCGGCAAGCCTTGATCGCCCATCTCCGCGCCCAGGGGATCATGAGCGTCTTTCACTACCTGCCGCTGCACCTGTCGGAGATGGGCCGCCGGTTGGGCGGGCAGCCCGGCGATTGCCCGGTTACCGAAGAGATCAGCGACCGCTTGCTCCGCCTGCCCTTCTATTACGACCTGACGGAGAACGACCAGGCGCGGGTGATCAGTGCCATCCAGGAGTTTCGAGAGCGTTAGCAGAAAGGTTCGTTCCTGCCGCTCTTGGGGGCTGCTCTGATAAGCGTTCAACTAATTTTACGTATTTAATTAATCTTACTCACGGGATATGTACCCTTCGGGCAGTGACCGTAGGATGGCGCAAGATTTGCTTCTGCTAGCGTCAATCTAGGCCAACACAATCACAGCATGAGGATGTGAGCCATGATCGAGGAACTCTACAGGCAGTTTGAACAGGTATTCGGGCGCAAGCCGACCGTTGCGGTGCGTGCCCCCGGTCGCGTCAACCTGATCGGGGAACACACCGATTACAACGAGGGGTTCGTGCTGCCGATGGCGATCGACTCGCAGGTGGTAGTCCTCGCTACGCCGTCTAGTACCGACGACATACAACTCTACTCGCAGGATTTCCAGCAACGCACCCGCTTCTCGCTAGGGCAGCCGATAACACCGGTCACCGACGCCCGCTGGAGCAACTATGTGCGCGGGGTGGCTCAGGCGTTGCAGGACCACGGCCAACCGCTGGTGGGGGCCGACCTGGCGATTACCGGCAACGTGCCGCGTGGGGCAGGCCTCTCGTCGTCGGCGGCGCTGGAGATAGCGACCGGCTATACCCTGGCCCTGCTCGGCGGCGGCCCCATCGACCGGGTGCAACTGGCGCTGCGCGGGCAAGAGGCGGAGAACCGCTTTGTGGGTGTGCAGACCGGGATCATGGACCAGTATATCTCGGCGCTCGGTCAGGCCGATTGCGCCCTGTGCATTGATTGCCGCGATCTCAGCTACCAGGCGGTGCCGCTGGGGTTAGAGCGGCAGGGGGTCGCAGTGGTGGTGGTCGAATCCGGGGTGCAGCGCGGGCTGGTAGACAGCGAGTACAACACCCGGCGGCGCGAGTGCCAGGAGGGGGTCCGGCTGTTCCAGGCGTTGCTGCCGGACCGGCAGATCACCGCGTTACGCGACCTCACTATGGACGACTTTGACCGCCACGCCGCCGCCCTGCCCGACGTGGTGCGCCGCCGCGTGCGCCATATCGTCAGCGAAGACGAACGGGTGCTGCAAAGTGTGCAGGCGCTGCAAGCCGGGGACCTGCCCGCCTTCGGCGGGTTGATGTACGCGTCGCACATCAGTATGCGCGACGATTACCAGATCACGGTGCCTGCCGTGGACCGCCTGATCGAACTGGCGCGGCAGATGCCGGGGGTGATCGGCACGCGCATGACCGGTGGGGGCTTCGGCGGTTCGACTGTCCATCTGGTACAGGAGGATGCAGTCGAGCGGTTTGGCCGCAAGGTGGTCGCCCGCTACATGGAGGAAACCGGGCTGAACGCGCCGATGTATGTCTGCCACGCGATGCCGGGCGTGGGCGAGCTACCCCTCCCGGCATAGCGGGAGCGGATCAGACCGAGGCAGCCTGGGTTTGGGCCACCCGGATCGCCTCATCCAGCAGAGCATCATCCACCGGATCATGCAGCAGCGCCACGGCCTCCCGCAGATTGTCCGCCGATTTGGTGCCCACCAGGATCGAACTGATCCCCTCGTTACGGGCCAGGAACCGGAGCGCGAGGGCGTGCAGGAGCCGCGCATCGCCCCCGCACAGGTCCAGCAAGGCGGCGACAGCGGGTGGGCGTTCGGCAGCAGGCACCGTCAGGGCACGCGCCGTAAGCCAACCCCCGGCCAGCCCCGACCGGATGAAGACGCCGATGCCCCGCGCCCGCGCCTGCCGGATGCGGTCCCCCTCCTCTTGATGCAAGAGCGAGTAGCCGACCTGGATCACCTGGAAATCCCCGCTGGCGATGCACCGATCCAGCACCGGGCCGTTGATGCTGGCCCCCAGCAGCCGGACCTGCCCGGCAGCCTGGGCTTCTTTCATCGCCCGTACGCAGCCTCCATCATCCAGCACCCCCGCCGGGTCGGGGCCGAAATGGATCTGCAAAATGTCGATCATGTCGGTCTGGAGCAATTCGTGGCTGCGTTGGATCGAGGCGCGGATGCCCTCATAGGAAAAATCGTAATAAGTGTCCGGCTCGTTGTTGTGTTCGCCGCACTTCGTCGCCAGGACGTAGCGCGAGCGCTCCTCCGCCAGGCAGCGCCCGATCCGTTCCTCGCTACGGTGATAGGCGCTCGCCGTGTCAATGAGGGTGATCCCCAGATCGAGTGCGGTCTGGAGCACGGCACAGGCTTCGGCTTCGGCAGGCCGCTGGCGCTGGGCCGCATCGCCGAGGCCCCAGTCGCGTCCAATCTCCAAAGACCCGAAGCCCAGCAGGGTCACCGCCAGGCCACTATTGCCGACGGGGCGTTTCGCTAATTCGGTCATGCAGAAGTCTCCGCAACGTCTACCACGTTGGTGCTATAGCGCAAAGTCAATAGCGCGCAGGAAAGCCAGCGCGATCACGGCGTGGCCGGGGCCGTTCGGATGGATCTGATCATCGGCCCAGGCGGTCGGCGTGGTCCCATGCAAGGTCATATCGAACGCCGCCTGGACCGGCACCAGGATCGCCCCGTACTCGGCGGCAAGCTGCCCCACCACCTCGCCAAAGATGTCCATGTGCCGCCGCATGGGCTGGGATCGATCTGGCTCGATCATGTAGGGGGTCATCAGGATCAGCCGGGCGGCGGTGGCCGCCTTCGTCCGGTCCAGCAAGCGGCGCAGGGTGGCCGTGTACTCCGGCAGCGGCACCGCTTCGTGCGCGTTAGGACCGAACGCCCGCCAGACATCGTTGATGCCGATCAGCACCGACAGCCAGTCCGGCCTCTGGGCGACCACGTCGCGCTCCCAGCGGGCGGCCAGATCGCGGGTTGTGTCCCCGCCGATGCCCCGGTTGACAAAGGTCAGGCCGTAGTCGGGGTAGCGGGCCAGCAAGAGATTGCGGACCATGCTCATATAGCCGTCCCCGTAGGGGGCCGCCGCGCCGCGCCGGTCGCAGTCGGTGATGCTATCGCCGATGAAGAGGATCTTCTGCCCCGGTTCTAACACCATTGTCTGGTCCTTTCGCTCATAGATCGGTGTCTTGCAGAGGCCCAACAACCCACCCTACCCGCGCTAAGCCTGTTCACGGAGCGGAGCGATCACCTCGTCAGCAAAGCGCTGCACCCCGTCAACGTCGGTCACCGGGCCGAAACCCAGCAAGAACTGACGCACGCCCAGATCGATCAGCGGGCGCAGATGGGTGAGCCAGCGGGCGGCGTCCTCCCGCGATTCGGGTAGGGCATCGTTCTCGATAGTGAAACTTTGCAGGATCGCTGCTGGGTCGCGTCCCGCTTCTGTGGCGTGCTGCCGAACAATATCACGTTTTTGCTCGTATGCGGCCAGATCGATGGCCTCCAGCAGCCCGCCGTGGTAGAGGTCCCAGATGTCGGCCACCCGCCCGGCCAGGGGCAGCAAGCGCCGTGGCCCCCCACCGCCGATCATCACCGGCGGGGGCGGCGCAGGGCGCGGCACACAGGGGGCGTTGTCGATCTGGTAATGCACGCCGTGGAAGGTGGGAGCGGCCTCCGTCCACATCAAGCGCATAATCTGCACCGCCTCGTCCAGTTGTTGGATGCGGATCGAGGCGGCGGGGAACGGGTAGCCATACGCCGCATATTCGGCGTCACGCCACCCACCGCCGATGCCCATGATGAAGCGCCCGCCGCTGAGCACCTGGAGGGTCGCCGCCATTTTGGCGAGCAGCGCCGGGTTGCGGTAGCCCACGCCGAGCACAATCGGGCCGACCTTGAGCCGGGGGAAGCGGGCGGCCAGCCAGGTAATCGTGGTCCACGCTTCCAGCCAGGCATCGGCGGGGTCGGTGAAGGCGTAAAAATGGTCGGGCACCCAGATCGAGTCGAAATGCTCGGCCACGAGGGGCAGAATATATGGCTCTTCCGCCAGGAGGATCGGGACCTCTCGCTGCTCCAGCACCGCCCCGGCGGGCATAAACCAACCAAACTGAACGGGTTGCATGAGTACGCTCCTTGCTGGTATCATCTTGTCGATGTTGATCGAATTACGCCGATCAGGGGCCGATTGCCCCGGTTCACACCCCGGCCAGGCGGCTGACCAGGGCGCGCTCCTCCGGCCCGAACCAGGGTGGCGCGCCCGCCGCTGCGTTCTCGCGCATCCGCTCCGGGGAGGAGGTCGCCGGAATAGCGACATGGCAGCGCGGGTCGCTCAGGATCCACTTCAACAGTGCCTGCGCCCAGGTGGTCACGCCGAAGGGGTGCAGCGGCGCGAGCGCGGCGGGCGACGGCGGGCGGCGCAGCAACGCCCCCACGGCAAAGGGGCGCATGACCACCACCCCCAGCCCCAGGTCGGCAGCCTGCGGCAGGATGACCCGCTCGACTTCGCGCTCCAGGGGATTATAAGGGATCTGGATCGCCCCGATCCGCCCCGTCCGCATCACCTCCAGCAGCGTAGGGAACGCGGAGGCGCTGTAATGGGTGGCCCCGATGGCGCGGACCTGACCCGCCGCCCGCCGCGCCTCCAGCAGCGTCAGTTGATCCCGCCAGGCCAGCAGATTATGCACCTGATAGAGATCGACCCACCCGCCAAAATAGCCCAGCGCGGCGTCTACCTGCGCCCGGCCCTCGGCAGGCGTGGCCGCCCAGACTTTGGTCGCCACCAGGGCCTGTTCCCGCCGCCCGGCGAGCGCCTGCCCCAGCACCTGCTCGGCAGCCCCGTACATGGGAGAAGAATCGAACAGGCGCGCCCCCACCGCCAGCGCCGCGTCTACCACTCCCTGCCGGGCCTGCGCCGCCTCTGCCCCGCGCACATCGAAGGTTTGCCAGGTACCCATCCCCACCACCGGCACACGCAGGCCGGTCTGCCCCAAGTCGCGCTCTTCCATCGCTGCCCTCCCCTGTTGTCAACATTGCCCCTATCATAACACAGGCCGGGCCGCGAGTCGCTGGTTGGTTTATGATAGAATAGCTCGTAACCTGCGTGACTGCTCGCCCCCACCAGGGGCTAGACCCCTTCTGGAGATCCGATGACGCAAGCCGACGATCTGGTGCTGGATTCGTCAACCCTGGCCGGGCCGGTGCGGGCGCGGGTGCAACGCCCTGCGGCGACGGTGGATCGCTGGACCGCGACGCGCATCAGCCAGCAGGGGCGGCGGACGGTCTATCACCTCACCGGGCAGGCCCACGACGATGCCCAAGCGTGGCCCTGGACGATGATGCTCAAGGTGCTGCGGCCCTCTCCTACCGACGCTACAGCGCCGCCGACCAGTTGGGCCTACTGGGAGCGCGAGGCGCTGGTCTACCGGGCCGGGTTCGTTGATGATCTGCCCGGCGGCCTGCGGGCACCGCGCTGCTACGGCGTTGAACAGCGCCCCGATGGGGGCTGGTGGAGCTGGTTGGAAGCCCTGGATACGCCCGCGACCCCGTGGGATGTGGACCGCTACGGCCTGGCGGCGGCGCACCTGGGGGCCTTCAACGGGGCGTATCTGGCCGGGCGACCCGCTCCCCAGGCTCCGTGGCTGAGCCAGGGCTGGCTGCGCAACCGCACCGCCGATCTCCCCACGCGCCTGGCGCTGATCAACGATCCTGCCACCTGGGCGCATCCCCTGGTCCGGCAGGCGTTCCCGGTGCCGGTGGCGGCGCGCTGCCTGGCCCTGGCCGCCCACCGGGAGCAATGGTTGGGGCTGCTGGACCGGCTCCCGGCCACCTTTTCCCATCTCGACGCCTGGCGGGGCAATCTGTTCGCCGGGACCACACCGCATGGGCAGCCGGAAACCATCGCGATTGACTGGGCGCTGACCGGCACTGCGCCGCCGGGGCAGGAGATCAGCCCGTTGATCTGGGTGGCACTGCTCGAATTCCTGGTCGATGCCGGGCAGAGCACGGCGCTGGAAGAGGCGGTGGTGGACCGGTACCTGGTGGCGTTGCACGCGACGGGCTGGCGCGGCGACCCTCGCGCTGTCCGCTTCGCCTACCTGGCGAGCGCGCTCCTGCAATGGGCCACCGTGCCCGAAGCCCTGCTCTACGCCACCGACCCTGGCGAGGGCGCGTGGGCCGAGGCGCGCTGGGGCCGGAGCCGGGCCGAAATCGTCCAGGCGAGTGCCGCCGTCACCTATGCGCTGCTCGACCGGATGGCCGAGGCGGAGCGGCTGGCGGCGGCACTCGCCTGAGCCGGGTTACTCCTTCGCAGGGGTGGGGGCCGGAGGCACCGGGTCTTTCTTACGCAGCTTGCGGGCCACCCACATCAGCGGGTCAAAGCGCACGTCCGCGACCCGTTCTTTCAGCGGGATAATCCCGTTGTCGGTGATGTGGATGTGTTCGGGGCAGACTTCGGTGCAGCATTTGGTGATGTTGCAGAAGCCGACCCCGGCCTCCTCACGGATCATGTCGTGGCGCTGGAGGCTATCGTAGGGGTGCATGTCCAGGTTCGCCAGTTTGATCAGCTGGCGCGGGCCGTAGAACTGGTCCTGACGGTGATCGCGCAAGATGTGGCACACGTCCTGGCAGAGGAAGCACTCGATACACTTGCGGAACTCCTGAATGCGGTCCACATCCATCTGCTGCATGACCAGCGGGCGGGGGGCGTTGGCCGCCGGGGTGAATGGGGCGATACGGGCCGAAACGCGGTAGTTCCACGACACGTCGGTGACGAGATCTTTGATCAGCGGGGAGGTCTTCAGCGGGTGGACGATGATCGGCGAGCCATCGGTGGTGAAGTCGCGGATGCGGGCCTTGCACAGCAGGCGCGGCTTACCGTTGATCTCGGCGCTGCACGAGCCGCACTTGCCCGCCTTGCAGTTCCAGCGGCAGGAGAGCGTGCTGTCGTCGTGGGCCTGGATGTGGTGGATCGCGTCCAGCACGACCATGCCGGGGAAGGTCGGCACCTGGTATTCCTGTTCGCTACCACCGCTGGTATCGCCCCGGAACACCCGCAGGGTCACCGTCGGCCCCGCCGCATTGGCCGAAGCCTGGGTTTCGTTACTCGCCATTGCCTATCGCTCCTATCCGCCGTCTTTAACGAAGCCGCTCTATTGCAAACCGGCGCACATGACCTGGTCGCTTTTAGTAGGCGCGTCCCTGCTTTTTCTTGCCTGCCCTGGCCGCCGCCTTATTGAGATTCGCGGCCAGTCTAAACTGCACAATACGGGTGATCAGGTCCAGCGGCAGGGGCTGATCGATGCGAAATTTGACCACGCCCTTGCTGCTCTCATACCCGGCTATTTCATCCTGGAACGCCGCAATCCCACTGGATGTGGGATACAGCCCAATATGATTCTTCAGCGACGCAAAGTAGACCAAATTCCCCTCTTGCGCGAACGTGGGCATTTGATAGCTGATCTGCTCTACGGCATCAGGTGCCGCCGCGTGGATGGTGGCGCGGACGGCCTCTAGCAGGGCCTGCCGGTCTTCCGGAAAGCTGGCAATATATTCGTCAATGGTGCTGAATCCCCCGGTACGGTGTTCCATGGGCGGTTTCTTCCCTCCGCATTGCTCCTGAGTACGATCCGCCTTCCGCCGCTGCGACAGCAGAGAACGGGTCAGTGACTCGTTGGTACATCCCTAACAAAACGTACCAACCCCCAGCCCCCAACCCCCAACCCCTATTTCGCCTCGAACAACTGCGCCAGTTCCGGCGGCATTTCGGGCACGGGGATGGTCATGATTTGCACACCGTCGGGGCCTTCGGTGGCGACCAGGTTCTTCTTGCCCCACACGGGATCGGGGTCGGGGTAGTCGGTGCGCCACTGCGCGCCCCGACTTTCGCGGCGCTCCAACGCACAGCGCACGATGATCTCCGAGACGGTCAGCATGTTGCGGATGTCGCGGGCCGTGTGCCAGCCGGGGTTATAGAGCCGTGTGCCGTCAACATGGAGGTTGCGGGCGCGCTCCTGAAGCGCCAGCACCCCGGCCAGGCACTTTTGCAACCCCTCTTCGGTGCGGGCGATCATCGCCCCTTCCTGCATCACCGCCTGCAATTCCTGAGTGAGCAGGTAGGGGTTCTCGGTGCCCGGCGAGGCGAAGGGGGCCAGCAACGAGGCGGCCTCGTCCTGAATGGCGGCCTCGTCCAGCGCACCCAGCGGGGTGGCGCGGGCATACTGGGCCGCTGCTTCGCCCGCCCGGCGGCCAAAGACGAGGATGTCGCAGAGCGCATTCCCGCCCAGCCGGTTGGCCCCATGCACCCCGGCGGCGCTCTCGCCTGCCGCATAGAGGCCGGGCACGGTGGTCGCGGCGGTTTCCGGCTCGGCGCGCACCCCGCCCATCGTGTAGTGGATGGTCGGGTAGACCTCCATCGGCTGGGTGGTGATGTCCACGTCACCGAGCGCGTGGAACTGCTCGTACATGCTCGGCAGCTTGCGGCGGATGAAGTCGGCCCCACGATGGGTCACGTCCAGGTAGACCCCGCCATGCTCGGAGCCGTTCCCGGCCAGCACCTCACGGTAGATGGCCCGCGCCACCACATCGCGGGGCAAGAGTTCGGGGGGCGGGCGGTTGTTGGCCTTGTCGTCCAGCCAGCGAGTAGCCTCCTCTTCGGTCTCGGAGTAGCGGCCCTTGTAGGTGGCCGGGGTGTACTTCGGGTCGAACATAAAGCGTTCGCCTGGGCCGTTGCGCAGGACGCCACCATCACCGCGCACCCCTTCGGTGACCAGCAGGCCGCGCACGCCGGGCGGCCAGACCATACCGGTGGGGTGGAATGGCACCATCTCCATACCCAGCAATTCGGCCCTGGCATGGTAGGCCAGCACGGCCCCGTCGCCCGTGGACTCCCACGAGTTCGACGTGACCTTGTACATCCGCCCCCAGCCGCCCGTCGCCAGGATCACAACTTTGGCCCGGATCTCGACGGTGCGCCAGTTGTTGAGGAACTGCCCGCCGCGCATCGTGTCCATGAAATGGACCTGCCAGGAGTCTTTCTTGTCCAGGTTCGCCAGTGACCCGGCAATGCCGCCCTCGGCCATGACGGTGTGGGCCTTGCCCAGTAAGGATTTGCAGACGACACCGACGTTCAGCCCCGCCTCGGCGGCGGCGATGGTCGCGCGCAGGCCCGCCCCGCCCGCGCCGATGACCAGCACATCGTGTTCGAAAATATCATACGCTTCCATAGATTAGAAGAACCTCACGTCTTGAATTGCGCCTGACGCCACGAGCCGGATGTAGAGATCAACGAGCATGACCGAGAAGAGGCTGGCCCAGGCGAACAGCGCGTGCCGCTCGTTGAGGAAGCTGACTTGCTTCCAGATGCCGTAGCGGGTGCGGTTGACGAGCGTGCAGGAGTAGCAATTGACCTGCCCACCGATGAGGTGCCGCCAGGAGTGGCAAGAGAAGGTGTAGAGCGCCAGCAGCGCCACGTTCGCGACCAGCAGGAGCGACCCCACCCCCATCCCGAAATGGCCGTCAAAGATAAAGCCCTGGATGGCATCCCAGCCCAGGATAACAATGAAGATGGCGGCGGCGTAGAAAGTGTAGCGGTGGAGGTTCTGGAGGATGAGCGGAAAGGCGCGCTCCCCGGTGTAGTGCTTGCGGATCGACGGCTCGGGCACGGCGCAGGCGGGGGGGTCCCAGAAGAAAGCGCGATAGTAGGCCAGCCGGTAGTAGTAGCACGTTAGCCGGAAGCTGAGCGGAAAGACCAGGATATAGAAGGCGGGCGAGATGTTGAAGGTGCCGATGCTCAGGTGGATCGGCAAGAGCGGCGAATAGAACGGCGATAGGTATGGCCCGACCTCATAGAACTGGTTCTCGAAGGCGCGCCCCAGCGAATAGAGGCCGAACCCGCCCAGCACCGATCACGGTCACCAGCGGGCGCAGCCACCAGGTATCGCGGCGGCTGTTGAGCGGCAGCGGGGCACGCCCGACCTCTTTGCCTCTCGCGGTAGATAACCCCATAGCGACGTTGCTCTTCCGCAGGTGGAACCGCCGGAACCGGACAGGGGGCGGCAGAGACCCCGCAGACCGCAACGGCGGATGGGTTGAAAGCCAGGGCAAATAATTTATAGCTGCTTATATTACCGCGATTATATGCCGCACCCCGCCGAATGTCAATGTTGCGATAGACGGGGCAGAGGGGAGCTAGAAATCGCGGTCTGCGTCAAGGTCGAACGAAGATTCACTTTCCTGGGCGTTGACGGCGCTCAAGGAACTGATAAAGCGGGGGATCAAGGCGGTGCATTCGACTTCGATCAGCACGTTGCGGGGCAGGGACCCGGCCTCGATGGTGGAGCGGGCGGGCAACGGGTCGGAGAAATATTCCTGATAGACCTCGTTCATCGCCGCAAAATCGCCAAAGTGGGCGAGAAAGACGTTGACCTTCACGGTGTGATGGAGGCTAGACCCGGCAGCGCGCAGCACCGCATCCAGGTTCTTCAAGGCACGATGCGTCTGGGCGCGGATATCGCCATCGATCAGTTGATTCGTGGCCGGATCGACCGCAACCTGGCCGGAGCAAAATACCATCCCATTGGCGACAATCGCTTGCGAGTAAGGGCCGCTGGCGCGCGGCGCAGCGGGGGTTTGAATCCGGGTCTTTTGCTCGTCTGTCATCATGGGAGTGTCTCCTTTCGCTGCGGCAATCACCGGGCGGGCCTCAACGCGCCGCCCCCGAATCGCCGTGGTCCTGATGTTAGCAGGTTTCAGGACAGAACGCAAGTGCCCTGCCCTGCCGCCACGGCTGTTGCCAAGTCCACCGCTGTCATCCTGAGCGCAGCGAAGGATCTTGTTGGGGCCGCCCAACCGTCCGGGACGATCGCGATCGGGGCCTCGGCACCACGGACCGCCCCGAAGATCCTTCGCTGCGCTCAGGATGACAGGGTGGGGTCGGCCAGCACCCACCGACTTTGCATAGGCCGTGCCCCTGCCGCGTAAGCGCTGCCACATGTAGGCCGCGCCCCAATATGGTATACTCTAGGGTGTCCAAACGTTCTGCTACCCCGGTTGAAATCCGGCCACCCACTGAGGTGGCCCCGCCCGCCCCCGAAGCCACCGGTGCCCCGCACCCGCAAAGCCACAAGCTGCTGGTAGTGATCGCTGTGCTGCTGGCGACGGCGCTCTCGGCGCTCGATGCCAACATTGTCGGCACGGCCATCCCGACCATTGTCGGCCAGTTGCACGGGTTATCGCTCCTGCCCTGGCTGGTCGCCTCCTTTAACCTCACCGCGACGACGACGGTGCCGCTGTTCGGCAAGCTGTCGGATATTTATGGCCGCAAGTCGGTCTTGCTGGTCGGGGTGGGGCTGTTCCTGATCGGGTCGGTGCTGTGCGGCTTCGCCGGGTCAATGGAGCAACTGATCCTCTTCCGCGCCCTCCAGGGGATCGGCGCGGGCAGCGTGGTGCCGGTGACGCTGACGCTGATCGGGGACCTGTTCACCCTGGAAGAGCGCGCCCGGTTGCAGGGCATCTTCAGCGCGGTCTGGGGGGTGAGCAGCGTGCTCGGTCCGCTCGTCGGCGGGCTGCTGGTGACGACGATTGGCTGGCCCTGGATCTTCTTTATCAACGTGCCGTTCGGCTTCGCCACCGTCGCCCTGATCTGGCTGTTCCTGCGCGAGCCGGTGCGGCCCGCCGGATCGCTGCGCCGGATCGACTTCCCCGGCGCGATCACGCTGACCCTCGGCCTGGCCGGGCTGCTGCTGGCGCTCAGCTTCGGCTCGTCTGCCGGGTGGTTCAGCCCGCTGGTGCTAGGTCTGCTGGCCGGGGGCGTGGTGTTGCTGGTCGCCTTCTTCCTGATCGAGCGGCGCGCCGCCGAACCAATTGTGCAGCTAGACATGCTGCGCAGCCGCACAGCGAGCACTTCGGCGCTGGCCGGGTTCCTGGGGGCGGGGGTGCTGTTCGGCGGCGGGGCCTACCTGCCGCTGCTGGTCCAGGGGGTGTGGCAAGGCACGGCACTGCAAGCCGGGCTGGCCCTGGCCCCGTTGTCGATCGGCTGGCCGATAGCCAGCACCTTTTCGGGGCGGCTGATCCTGCGCTATGGCTACTGGCCGGTGGCCTTCGGTGGGGCCGTGCTGGTGCTGATCGGGTCGGGGCTGATGCTGCCGCTGGGTTTGCATAGCCCGGTCTGGATCTTGCCGGGCGCGGCCTTCATCCAGGGGATCGGCTTCGGCCTCAGCTTCACCGCCCTGCTTATTTCGGTGCAGAACTCGGTCGGCTGGGATCAGCGCGGGGCCGCCACCAGCATCTACCAGTTCTCGCGCAACCTGGGCGGCACCGTGGCCGCCGCGACGATGGGCGTGGTCCTCACCGTCAGCCTGAGCAACAGCCTGGCCGCCCTACCCCGCCCGGTTCTCCCCGGCGGCACACCGGCGGCAGGCGGCAGCGACCAGTTGGGAGCGGCCAGCATCCTGCTCGACCCGGTGCAACGGGGTGCCCTCGACCCGGCCTATCGCCTCGCTTTGCAGGACATCCTCGGTGGGGCGTTGTCCACGGTGATCTGGCTGATGGCCGGGGTCGCCGTGCTCGCGCTGATCGTCACCTGGTTTTTCCCGCACCGGAATGCCGACGCGGCCCCGGCAGCACCCGAGCCGGATGGCGCACCGGTCGGGTAGGCGGCGTAACTCTAATCCAACCTTAATTTTTTATGCCCCCGGCTTTAATCCGGATTCGGTAAAATATAAGCAGATAGCACACAAGGCTGTTCTGCTTATCGTTATATAACTGGCTAATAAGTTTAAGGCAAACAGTTTAGATGCGGGAGAACCGGGTATGACCCAACGATTTGCGTTTGCAACGGCTGCTGGACTGATCGCTTTTGTCGTCGTGCTGCTAGGCGCGGTGGGGGTGTATGTCGCCCTGGCCGGGCCAGCAGGCACGGCGGCGTCGGCTGCGACCCTACAGCCCCCTGCCGTATCCGGGCAGGGCAACACCGGGACCGCTCCGGCCCCGCCGCAGCAAGCGGCCCCGCAGGAGCAGGGAACGGGCAACGACAATCAGCAACAAACCACCTATGCGGTCTCGGCGGACGACGCGGTCAACACGGCGCTCGCCAATGCGCCGGGTGCAACGCTGGTGCAGCCGCCCCGGTTGGTGAACATCAACGGCACCGTCGCTTATGAAGTGGCGTTGGATCGCGGTTATGTCTACATTGATGCGGGAAGCGGGCAAGTGCTCTATAACGGCACAGCCGACACCCGCCCACGAACACGCCGGAGCCGTCCCTAGCGCTTTTGATTGATTAAATTTGTTTATCCGGTGGACACTAAAGTCCGCATTCTTAAGAATAGAGAGATCAACATGAACCAACAGAACGCACGCACCCGCCGCGCCGGGGCCACCGGGGTCAAAGCCTTGATCGGCGCAGCGGCAGTGGCCGCTACTATCGCCGGATGGGCCTTGCTCCCCGCCAACGATCCGCCGACCAGCGCCGCTGCCGCCGGAGCCACCGGCGGACCAACCGAACTAAACGTGCCGGGCACGACCGCCACCAACCCGTTCGGCGGAAATTCGGACACCCAGACACAGGTGCAGCCGCAGACGAACCCGACCCAGCCGCAATTCAGCACGCCACGCGGCTTCGGCAGGCAAGCCCAGCCCTTCACCCGCTCCCATTCGTCTCGCTGAGGTCCCCTATGATTGAGCAGACAGTACCCCGCCCCGCCCAGATCCAGCAACTCGCATTCCGAGCGATGGGATCGCAGATCCTGGCGGCGATCGATGGGGATGAGACAGAGGGCACGGCCCTGCTGGCCCAGGTGCCCGCCTGGTTTGAGGAGTGGGAGCAGAGCCTGAGCCGCTTCCGCGACGACAGCGAACTGAGCCGGATCAACCGCACCGCCGGCAGCGCCGCGCCGGTCCCCGTTAGCGACACCTTCTGGGCCGTGCTCCAGCAGGCGCTCCAGGCGGCCCAGCACACGGGCGGCCTGGTGACCCCGACAGTGCTGAATGCGCTGGAAGCGGCGGGCTATCGCACCAGCTTCGACACGCTGCGGCACGCCGCCCACGGGGTGGCGACCCCCACCGGCACCGGCCCGGTGGCCGCGCCACCGAGCATTTTTACCCGCTGGCGCGAAATCGAACTGCACCCGGAGACGCAGAGCGTCCGCCTGCCCGCCGGGGTGCGGCTGGACTTCGGCGGCACGGCCAAAGGGTGGGCCGTGGACGAAGCGCTGCGCCGCCTGGCTCCGCACGGCCCGGCCCTGGTCAACGCGGGCGGCGATATTGCCGTCAGCGGGCCGACTCGGGACGGTGCGGGCTGGCCTATCGGCGTGGATGCCCCACTGGGGCTGGAACTGGCGACCGACAGCCAGCTAGAATTGTTAGATATACGGGGCGGCGGCGTCGCCACATCGGGGCGCGACTACCGGCGCTGGCAGCAGAACGGCACCTGGCAACACCATATCATCGACCCACGCAGCGGGGTCCCGGCAGACACGGACGTGCTCGCCGCCACGGTGATCGGCCCGACGGCCAGCGACGCCGAGATCGCGGCCAAAGTGGCCCTGCTGCTGGGCGGCGCGGAGGGCCTGCGCTGGCTGGAAGCCCAACCCGGCCTGGCCGGATTGCTGGTGCTGGAAACCGGCCAGGTGACGCGCAGCCGCCGCTTCGCGGATTATGTTTGGAGCAGCGAGCATGGAACGTAGACAACCCCCGGTGGTGGAGACCCAGTTGCCGGGGCGGAGCAGGCCCGAGGGCGTGACCCGATCCGACGCGCCAACGGCCCCTCTGCGGCCCCGTGGCGGCGACGTGCCCCCGGTCCGCCCGACCGCCACCCCGCGCCCCGCGATCACGCCGGTCGCCCCGCCACCCACCAACCTGCCGTTGTCGCTGCTGATCGGGGGGGTCTTTGTCGGGGGTTTGCTGGCCCTGATCAGCATCCCATTCTGGGTGCCGACTCTGGCCGGTTCGCTGGTCGGGACCGAGCCGAAGGCCGCCTGGTACCTCTCGCGGGCCAGCGCCTTCGTCGCCTTCGGGCTGATCGGGATCTCGATGGCGAGCGGGCTGCTGATTACCAATAAGATGGCGCGGGTCTGGCCGGGAGTGTTCACCACCTTTGACCTGCACCAGTACACCAGCCTGCTGGGGCTGGGGTTCGCCGCCTTTCATGCGCTGATCTTGCTGGCCGACCAGTATATCGGCTACAACCTCCTCCAGGTGCTGGTGCCGTTTGCCAGCACCGGGTATCGCCAACTGTGGGTGGGGCTGGGGCAAACCGCGCTCTATCTGTCGATCCTGGTTTCGTTCACCTTCTATATCCGCAAGCAAATCGGCAACCGGGCCTGGCAAGTGATCCACCTGCTCAGCTATTTGCTGTTCGCGCTGACCCTGCTCCACGGCGTGCTGAGCGGCACTGACAGCGGGAATATGTGGGTAACGATGCTCTACTGGGGCGCGGGCTTCAGCCTGCTGTTCCTCACCATCTACCGGATCCTGATCAAACGGGCGACCCCCGCCCCGGCGCGGTAGTACATCCTGGCACAAAACGACGGGCGGCTGCTAAATCTTAACAATTTAGCCGCCGCTTCTTAATGATACGCACCTACAATAGAATAGGAGAGAGACGGCAACGTGTGCCGCTCTCCCATTGCACATCGCGGCTAATGGCTTGAAGACAAGGAGCTTTAACAGATGAATTGGAAAGTAGTGGTTGGCGCGCTGGCCCTGAGCGTGCTGATGGCGGCCTCGGCGCTGGTGGGCAGCATCGCCCTCCATACCGCGTCGGCAGACACGCTGGTCGCCCCCTCGGCCCAACCCGCCGCCCAGGCGGCGACTACCCCGGCCCCGGCTACCACGCCGGGAACCAAGACCGGCACCCCGCCTGATGGTGGGCGGCGCGGCGGTCCGGGCGGCGCGGGCCCCGGCTTCGGCGGCCCCGGCTTCGGTGGCCCACGTGGCGGCGGTCCCGGTTTCGGCGGTCCCGGTTTCGGCGGTCCCGGCTTTGAGGGACGCGGCAAGGGCGCGGGCGCGACCAGCGCGGATGGTGCCAACCGCGTCATCAGCGCGACCACCGGTTTGATCACGTCAGTGAAGGCGGACCTGACCTACGCCACCGGCAAGATGGACACCGCCACGGTCGCGGATTGGGTGAGCCGCGCCGAGGGCCTGCTCAAGTCGGCGCAGAGTGCCGTCAGCGCCAGCGAGTTCGGCAAGGCCGGGGCGACCGCTCAGGCCGCAAGCACCCTGGCCCGCGCCGCCGACCTGCTGATGCAGCAGGCGCTGGGAGCCGACAAGCTGCCGTCCTATAGCACGCAACGTGGCCCCGGCAGGGATCACCTGGGCATGGGGGGCAGCCCGACCGCGCCGACCCTGACCCAGGCCCAGGCCAGCCGCGAACTGGCCGGGTTCTACAATGAGATCGTGATGAAGGCCGCCGTGCTGAAGGCAACCGGTAGCGCAGGCGATGCAGGCACCTACCTGACCGCCGCGCAGAATCGCTACAGCACCGCCTACACCGCCTACCAGGCGGGCACGTACAGCGAAGTCCACAACTCGGTCGCCGTGGGCCGGGCGTTACTGGAGGTGGCGGACAGCCTGGCGCGTGCTGCTACAACCCCCAGCAGCCCCGACGCGCCGGTCACGGTTCCGGCTCCCAACTTCTAAACAAGCTCAGGCAGCCGATGGCCCCGATCCCGCAGTGCGGGATCGGGGCTTTCTGCACCCGGCGGGCACCCACTGGACGGCGTTACCGGACACCCCGGCGCGGCTCTGGGCGTAGGACATCACCCCCGGCGCGTCCTCGGTCGGGAGGTGTAGATCCTACCGCCCGGTGACTACGGCCCTACATAATCAGGTGGGTTTGGCCTGCGGGTAGCAGCTCTGCCGATAACTTACCCGGCGGTCTCTCTATAATACAGTCAGACGACCCTGAATCGGCACCGCATGGTGCCCACTCGTCTGTTTGAGCCGGAGAGGAAGCCCACCTATGTTTTCGCATGTTCGCACCCCGGTGCGCCGGGCCGGAGCCGCCCACTACGTGCTGCTTACCGTGGGGAGCTTCGCCACGGCGACCGTGCTCATCGAGTATTTTCTCCTGCGGACCATCCTCTATTACCGCCGCCACTTTGTGCAGGAGGCGGGGCACTGCCCGGCGGGACCAGCGGCAGGCGGGGTGGGCAGCGTCAGCCGAAGGTCGCCACCACCGGGTGATGGTCGCTGGCGACCTCCCAGGCTCCCCCGGTGAGGATGGTACACTCCTGCAACGCCGGGAGCCAGGCGCGGGGGACGAACAGGCCGTCACAGTGATAGGGCAGCGAGTCGGCGCGGTGCCGCCAGCGTAACGTCCGGCCCAGCGGCTCGCCGGGGTGCGCCGCCTGCCAGCAGGCTCCCAGGTGCAGATCGTGTTCCAGGCGGTCCAGGATCGCCACCTCGGCCCGGCTCATGTGGATCGGCTCATTTCCCCCGCGCCGCCCCACCACCACGTTAAAATCGCCCCCCAGCACGAGGTCCGCCGCCCCGGCCCCCTTCACGGCCACATCCAGAATCCGCTCGACCATCCGCGTGTAGGATCGGACCTGGCCCGGCGGGGCATGGATGCTGTAGACGTGGACAGGGCGTGCGTCCGGCCCCTCGCCGGCGGGGATTGCCGCAGCGGCTACCCAGCCTGCCAGGTCAGGCGGCAGGGGGATCGGGACTGCCCTGCTGCGCACTACCAACCCGCTGCCCCAGCTATGGCCCGGCACCGGCTCCCAGATCACGACTGGCGCGTCCGCCCCCGACCCCAGGAGGAGCGCCGGGTCGCGGGTTTCCTGAAGACAGAGCACGTCGGGCTGCCAATCGGCCAGCAGCCCGGCAGCCGCCCCCCGCGCCGCCCCCTGATGGAGGTTGTAGGTCGCCAGCCGCCGGATCGGGGGCACCGTCAGGGGACGACCACGGTGCGAACCGCGCCGCGAAACTGGTCAAGATCGTCCAACACCGCGTTGATCGCCCCGGAGTCCAGAGGCACCGTGCGGGTCACGGCCTCCGACAGATCGAGCTGGCCCCGGCGGGTCAGTTCCAGCAGGAGCGGCAGTTCGTAGCGCAGATGATCGTTGGTGCCGATCAGTTCGGCTTCGCGGCCCAGCAGGTCGCGGTAGGTGTCCAGGGATAGGGGCGCGCTGCTGACCCCGGCGATGACCGCCCGGCCCAGCACGGCCAGCACCTGTACGGCTTGCTGCATGGTCACGGGCAGGCCGATCACCTCCAGCGCCACATCGACCCCCCGGCCCCCGGTCAACGTGCGGATGGCCGCGACCGGATCGCCCGCCGTCGCATCCACGGGGATCGCCCCGTATCGGGCGGCCAGCCGCAGCTTGTCGGCGTGGAGATCCACGGCGTAGACATCGAGCGCGCCGAACGCCCGCGCCAGTTGCAGCGCCGAGATGCCCAGCCCGCCCACGCCAAAGATCGCCACCGTCTCGCCGCCCTGGAGCCGCGCCTTACGCAACGCGTGGAACACGGTGGCCGCTGAGCACATCAGGATCGCCCCTTGCTCAAACGGGATGGGGGCAGGCAGGGGCACGGCGTTGCGGTCGGGCACGGCGATATATTCGGCGTAGCCGCCGGGGGTGTGATGCCCCAGCATGGCACCCCGTTCGCAGAATTGCTCGTGACCCGTGGAACAATAGACGCATTCGCCGCAGCTCAACAGATAGTGGACACAGACCCGGTCGCCCACCTGCACCGTCTGCACGCGGGGGCCGATCTGTTCCACCACCCCGGCGACCTCGTGGCCCAGGGTGAGCGGCAACGGCCCCATCGGGGAGCGCCCGGCACGATAGTGAACATCACTGTGGCAAATGCCTGCTGCCCGCACGCGGATCAGCACATCCCGGTCGCCAATCACCGGCACCGGAATGTCGTGGAGTTCAAGGGGACGACCAATGTGGACCAGGCGGACCGCTTTCATACACCATTACTCCTTGTCAGCGCGCCATGCGGCAGAAGCGCGTGGACCCCATGCACCCCGTTGGCGATCTGGGTCACCCGCAGATCAACCAGCACACTCGCCAGGGCCAGGGCTTCGGGGCGCTCCACGCCATAAGCGGTGCCCAGCAGGGTGAGCATATCGTGCAGGGCGATCAGGGTGGCCTCGTTCAGGTCGGGGTGAAAGCCGAAGGTGATCCATCCGGCGGGGGTGTGGGCGCGCGGCCCGGTGAGGGCGGGACCATCGGCCAGGGTGAAGGTGAGCCTGACCCGCGCGACGGGACATTCCACCGCCGTCTTGGAGGATTCGCCGTCGCCTTGCGCGGCATGTCCATCGCCCACCGAAAAGAGTGCGCCCGGTACCTGGATCGGGAGATAGAGCGTGCTCCCTACCACCAGTTCTTTGCAGTCGATATTGCCCCCGGTGAGGCGGGGCGGCGCGGTAGCGTGCAGGCCCGGTTCCGCCGGAGCCACCCCCATCACCCCCATGAACGGATGGAGCGCGATCACATGGCCGAACTGGTCGCGCCCGGTCATCGTGTTCGCGTCGAGCGTCCACAGCAGCGTGGTCTCGCGGGTGATGCCAAGCCGTTCCCCGGCCCAACTGGGCGCGCCGCCCGCCCAGGTCCAGCCATAAGCCCCTGGTTGGAGATCGTCCACATGTACCGCCAGGACCATCCCCGGTTCCGCTCCGGTGATGGCGACGGGGCCACAAAGGGCGTGGCCCGCGTCGCGCACCGGGTCGCGGGGCGCAAACTGGCGGCGGGCTGCCGCCGTTGTGCTCGGGGGTTCCAACCCCCACCCTGCATCCAGGGTGCGATAGACGACCGTGTCGCCTGAGGCGATGGTCAGCACGGGCGGCAGATCCCGCGAGAAGGTACCATGCAGGGTCTGCCGCTCCGGCTCGATTTGATATGTAGTCATCTCTACCCTCCGACAGAGTATGCGACGGGGTGCGTCGTCTGCCTCATTGTAACACATGAGGCGCTCTTATGGAGGAGCAGTTTTATGGGATATGTATAACCATTATCTCTTGCTGGCCCTGGCGGCTCACTTAGCGCGAGGACTTGGTCGTGGTCAACGCCCGTTGGGTGGTAGTGACGGCGGTGGCTACCGGCTTCGCCGTTGCCGTCGGCTCAGCGGTCGCGGTCGGCTCAGCGGTCGCGGTCGGCTCAGCGGTCGCGGTTGCTTCGGTGGTGGTCGCCTCCACGGCCTGGACTGGCTCGGCGGTAGCCGTCGCTTCCACGGCCTGGGTGGGTGCGGGCGTGGCCGTCGCTTCGGCCAGCAGCGCCGCCGGGGTGGGCGTCGCCTGAGCCAGCGGGGTCTCCGTCGCCATTGGCTCCGCGATCAGGGCGGCGACGTTCGCGTCGTCGGCGGGCACTTGATCGGCCAGGATCGCATTATGCTGCGCCAGGACCGCCCAGCCGCCGACGGTGGACGCCACCGCTCCGGCGGCGATGAGCATCTTGATGTGGTTCAGGTTGTTCGAGCGGCCTTTGTTCGAGCGCGTTTTGCCCGGCGAAGCCGGAGCGAGACGGGCCGGTTGCCCGACGCGCGGTTCCCGCGGGGTGTTATTCTCAGGTGTCATGTTGGCGTTCCTCGTACTTTCTTGTTCTCTGTCCCGGTTGGTCAATGCCGACCTCGTTGTGCGGTATGTCTCCAGTTTAGCGGGTCAGAGTGTTAATTTCAGAATTATGTGGCACTGAATCTTGAGCGCTATTTGGCATTCTTCTGCCGCCGCCCCATCGCTGGAGCCGTTGCGGTCTTGACAGGCGTGCTACACTGAGCGCACCTGATCTGAC
>JBBSAN010000003.1:0-30214 GCA_038252265.1 Chloroflexia bacterium | reverse complement strand
TTTCGGGGGCCAGGCGGAAGGCCACAATAACCGATATCGTCAACACCGCGAGAATGACCAGCCCGGCCAGAAAACGCTTGATGTCTTTCATCGTCCTATCCATTTCTCTGTTAAGGGACCCACCTGCGGACCCGGTGCTTACGATCCGGATTTCAAGAGGCCGCGCAACCCCCGGCGCTTCGGCTGCCAGTCGCCCTCCGGCGGCATGGTGGCGGCGGTGCGGATGATCGGGCGCGGGCTGGCCTGAGCGTGTTCGGCGGCTTCGCTGCGGACGACGGCACACGCCGCCAGCAGGCCCACCGTGCGCTCCACTTCTTCTGCGGTGGCATACCCGGCCTGGAAGCGGCTCACCTCGCCGCCGAGCACGACGAGGAAATCGCCCTCGCCCAGCAGGGCTTCCGCCCCGGTGCCGGGCACGCCGGTCGCCGCCTGAGCCTCGGTGGCATCCACGCAGCGGCCTGCGACGCGAACGCCCCAGCCTAACCGGCCCAGCCCGGCGGCCACGCGGGTGGTGGCAACCAACTGCACCCCCACCTCGCGGCCCCGCAGGATGATCCGCGCCAGGGCTGCGGCGAACTCGCGCCCATGCGCGCTGTTGAGCGCGGCATCCACGCCGTCGAGCAGCACGACGAGATTGGCCCCGCCTATCGGCTCCCCCTCGGCGGCCATCTCTTCCCGGCGGGCGATCAACCGCGCCACCCATTGCAGCCGCAGGTGCGTCTCCTGGGGGTCGTGTAGCGGTGGGCAGAGCAGGTGGGGCAGATCGGCCAGCCCACTCCAGGTGTCGCCTTTGCGCCCCCAGCGGGCCGCGCCGCTCAGGTCGATCAGCAGCAGGCGCAGCGTATCCGGCCCGTTGTGCAGCCCCAGCGAAAGGGCGATGCTACGCAGCAACGCCGACTTGCCCGCGCCTTTGTCCCCACTGATCAGCACCGCGCCCACTTCGGGGCCGTCCAGCCGCAGCAGCAAGGGGATCCCGGCGGTGTCGCTGCCCAGTGTCGCTGTGCAAGGGGGGACCACCTCGACGACCGAGCGCGCCAGCAGCAAGAGTCGCACCGGTGTTGGGTCGGGGCGGGGGACTTCTAGCATTGGCTGACCATCTGCCGGGTCGGGGGCCAGCCGCACGGCGGCCACCTTCAGCCGCGTTGCCATCGCGGGCAAGAGGGCACCCAGGTCGGCCATCCGCACGTCACCCGGCAGCGCCAGGTAATAATGAACCAGGCGGGGCGACAGCGTGCCGCCGCGCACCCGTCCTGCGACACCGTGGGTGGTCAGCACCTCTTCGACGGCGTCCGCCTGACGTTCCAGGTACTGGTGCATCGCCAAACTCCTACAATCTTACTTATGACAGTCTAAAACGCTCTATGCACCGCGCGCCCACCGGCAGCCAACAAGAGAGGAACAAGGTGGAACCGCGCCCGTTATTTGCTTTGGTGATCACACAGGGGAGTGAACCGCCGATCAATCCCGGCGTCTGATCCGGGCTTTCAGATATTAGAACTTTCGTTCTATAAACGATATTATACCAGAACAGGCGTGCTAAGTCAATAATGATCCCACCCGATTCAGGCACGAAATGGGGCGAAATTACCCCTGTCGGCGGAGGATCTTACACCCTCCAACCCTGTCATCCTGAGCGCAGCGAAGGATCTTTTTGGCGGTTAAAGGTGCCGAGGCGAACATCGGGATCTTCGTCAACCCTCTTGTCGCCCGACCAAGATCCTTCGCTTGCGCTCAGGATGACAGCCGGGGTGGCCCATCTACCGAACGACTTTGCCGCAGCTTTGCGCTGGTCCGCGCGAACGCTTGACAGCGGTGCTCGATTGCGGGACAATAGACAGGATCGCAGCATGAAGGGGGTGGCAGGGATGGTTAAGACAGCAGTACGTACCGAACGGCGGAATGGGGTCGAACTGGAGCATAGCGCGCGCAATCCTGGCGGGCCATTGGACCTGGGCTGGGTGAACGCGGCCCATGTGAACCTCAGCGCCGTCGAACGGCGGGCGGCAACGCTGCCCACCCGGCGCACGGTGAAGAAGGAATGGCAGGCCGCCTGGCTGATCCGGGCCATCGAGTGCATGGACCTGACCACCCTGGCCGGCGACGACACCCCCGGCAACGTGCGGCGGCTGTGCGCCAAAGCCCGTCAGCCCATGCGCCAGGAGATGATCGAGGCGCTGGGCTTAACCCATGTGCAGGTCGGTGCGGTCTGTGTCTACCACAATCTGGTGCCGGTTGCCGTGGCGGCGCTGGAAGGGTCGGGCATCCCGGTCGCCGCCGTGTCCACCGGCTTCCCCGCCGGGCAGAATCCCCTGCCGCAGAAGATCGCCGAGATCGAAGCGTCGGTCGCAGCGGGGGCCGCCGAGATCGATATTGTCATCTCCCGCGCCCATGTGCTCACCGGCAACTGGCAGGCGCTTTATGACGAGGTGTGCGCCTTCCGCGCCGCCTGTGGTCCCGCCCACATGAAGACGATCCTCGCCACCGCCGAACTGGCGACGTTGCGCAATGTGGCCCAGGCTAGCCTCGTCTGCATGATGGCCGGAGCCGACTTCATCAAGACCTCGACCGGCAAGGAGACGGTGAACGCCACCCTGCCGGTGGGCATCACCATGGTCCGTGCCCTGCGCGACTATTACGAACGCACCGGCTACCGGGTCGGCTTCAAGCCTGCCGGGGGCATCCGCACCGCCAAGCAGGCCGTTGACTGGCTGATCCTGATGAAAGAAGAGCTGGACCCGCCCTGGCTCACCCCGGCGCTCTTCCGCCTGGGGGCCAGCAGCCTCCTGACCGATATCGAGCGCCAGCTAGAGCACTTCCTCACCGGCCATTATGCGGCGGCCTACCACCAGCCGATGCCGTAGCGCGCGCGTGCTCCTTTTCCATAACGCCTCCGGCAGCGGGATTCAGCCCTTTGTCGGAGGCGGTTTTATCCCCTGGCTGCTGCCTGCGCGAACCGCCTGCGATTCGGCAGAGGGGGGCGAATATGGTACAATAGAAGGACCGAAACCCCCGTGGCAGGACAGTAAATAGAGCTGACAACGACAGGTGAGACACCGATGCCGAAAGACAACATGGACGAATGGGCCGGGCAACTGGAGCAGATTGAAGAGCAAATGGGCGCGGTGTATGAGCAGTTGCGCGCCCTGCAACAGGAACTAAAAGAGGCCGGACGCAAAAAGGATTATCAGGTATTCAACGAACCATTAGAACGGCTGGCCCGCTATGGTCGCCTCTTCGGCGAGATACGCGGCAGTTGGGGTGACCCGGACGGGTGATCGGGAGGTAGACGATGCGTGCTTATGAATTCCCGGCCAAAGTGACCGCCGAAGGTCGGCTCGAATTACCGGAGCCAGTTTGATTGACACCCGAATCATGCGTAGATAATTAGCGGGTCAGTGCGCTGTTCGTGTGCCCCAAATGTGGAACTGCGAAACATACGGCCAAGCTGAGCGATCTCGTCTGGACAGCCGAACCGGCGCTTGTGCAGCGACTTTCCCCGCCGGTACGCTTAGGGCCGCGGTTCTCCGAATATAATGTCTGGCTCCTCGCGGCCTGGCAACAATGGTATTACTGTTCTGTAGACGATATTATTTTGGTTCCTGGGAAACCCGATGGGGTGCCCCCAGAGAAAATGTTATGGCTCTTGGATTGGTATTACGCCTAAGAGAGCCATCGGCTGCTTAGTCAAGAAAGGAGGGTACACAGGTTCCCACGGTCCCGAAAAACGCGACGGGTGGGGCAACGATAATTTTGGGTCTGGTCTATTTCTTCCCGATCACCACCCCCTGCCGTCAGCAGCCGGCAGTTATTTGATCGAGGAGTTGGCTCACATGGGCGAGCTTGAAACATTATTGCAGGAAACGGTGGAGTGCTATGTCAGCCCTGGCGCACGCATATTAGGGATCGAACAATGGCCGGGTGGGCCGCAAGGTTATTCCGGTGCTACCGTCAACTATTACACCGTGCGGTTCGCCACCACCACCGGGAATATCGCACACGTCACGTTGATCACGAAAGATGCGTCGTTACGCGAACGGCGCGTGCTCGCTCATCTGGGGGCGCAGGGCCACGCCACCCTGCCGTTTAGCCACACCCTCGATTTGAGCACCGATGCGCCGGTGCTCTTTTGCCAGCAGCATGTGGGGGCGGACCGCGCGGCCTCCACGCCCGACATGGTTCGCCAGGTGGCCGAGGGGTTGGCCGCCATTCATTACGCCAATTTGCAGCAGGGCACCACGTTGGAATGGCTCCCCAGGCCGCTCACACCTTTTTCGTTGGCTCGCTCCTGGCCGTCTACTGGCGCCCTCACTGGGAATCGACGATGGCCCATGCCGGGTTTGCCGAGGAGTTCGGGGCCTACACGCCGAAGCTGGAGGAGGCCGACACGCACTTCTTGCACACAATGGACGCGCTGTGGGGCGAAGGTGATTCGCTGACCCTGGCTCACGCCGACATCTACCATCCGCATGTGCTCGTCTACGGCGGCCAGCCCTACTTCATCAACTGGGGCCAGGCCAAGTACGGCTCGTTCTATCTCGACCTGCCCAACTACTTTACGCCGGAGACGGTGCTGCTCTACCGCGATGCGCTGGCCCGACTCGGTCACGAGATCCCGGTGGCGGGTCGGTGGCGCGGTGCGTGATGCCAGCCTCCCCGACTTGCTCTCTATGCTCGACCGCGCCATGCACGGCTGGCGCGGGAGCAACCTGGGGTTGGCTACTTGATTCCTACCTGGAGGTGATACTGATGACGTTCACTATTGAAGCTGAACCTGTCCCGTTAACAGAAGATGCCGATGGCGTGATACGTGTCGGTAGCACTCGCGTGACGCTCGATAGTGTAATCGCTGCCTATGAAACTGGATCTACTGCCGAGGAAATCTTGCTTAGTTATCCTTCCTTGCGTTTAGCCGATGTCTACGCCGTGATCACCTACTACCTACGACATCGTGCGGAAGTAGGAGCATACCTGGCGCAAGAAGAAGCGCGGGACACTCAGACCCGACGGGAAGTCGAAGCGGAATTCAACCTCGCTGCGTTGCGCGAACGGTTGTTAGGTCGTCCGCCTACGTCCCAAGAGTAAGCGATAATGCGCTTCTTGGTGGATGAGGATTTCAACAACCGTATCCTGCGCGGCCTGCTGGTCCGGCGACCGGATCTGGATATTGTGCGGGTGCAGGATGTGGAGCTTTCGGGCGTGCCTGATCCGGTGGTGCTGGCCTGGGCAGCGCACAACGGGCGCATTTTGCTCACCCATGACAAAAGCACGATGATCAATCACGCCCGCGCCCGAATCCGGGCGGGCGAGCCGATGACCGGTCTCTGTGCATTCGAGAAGAACACCGCGATCAAGAAGGCGATTGACCACTTCTTGATCATGCTGGGTGCTAGCCTTGAAGGCGAATGGGAAAATCAGATCCGCTACGTGCCTTTATAAACGAACCCGTAGTCCCTAAATTAGAGGAGCCGATCCTATGCCTGCCATCACCGATATTCTGCAAACTCTGGAATATGGGCCTGCGCCCGAAGCTGCCGCGCCGGGGCTGGCCTGGCTGAAGGAGCATAGTCCGTTCGGGCTGTTCATCGGCGGGCAGTGGGTGCCGCCGGGCGGCGGGCAGCATTTCGACAGCCAGAACCCGGCGACCAACAAGCCGATCGCGCAGGTAGCCATGGGCACCCCCGCGGACGTAGACGCGGCGGTGGCGGCGGCGAAGACGGCGTTCGAGGGTTGGTCGCAGACACCGGGGCATGTGCGGGCGCGTTATCTCTACGCCATTGCCCGGCAGATCCAGAAGCATAGCCGCCTGTTCGCCGTGGTCGAGTCGCTGGACAACGGCAAGCCGATCCGCGAGACCCGCGATATTGATATCCCGCTGGTCGCCCGCCACTTCTATTATCACGCCGGGTGGGCGCAACTGATGGAGAGCGAACTGGCGGGTTACCGGCCTCTGGGCGTAGTCGGCCAGATCATCCCCTGGAACTTCCCCCTGCTGATGATGGCCTGGAAGATTGCCCCCGCGCTGGCGACCGGCAACACGGTGGTGCTCAAGCCCGCCAAGTACACCCCGCTGACCGCGCTGCTCTTCGCCCAGATCTGCGAGAGCGTGGGCCTGCCGCCCGGCGTAGTCAACATCGTTACCGGCGACGCCCGGCAGGTGGGCGATGCCATCGTCAACCACCCCGACATCGCTAAGATCGCCTTCACCGGCTCGACCGATGTGGGGCGGCAACTGCGCCGGGCCACGGCGGGCACCGGCAAGCGCCTGTCGCTGGAGCTGGGCGGCAAGTCGCCGTTCGTCGTCTTTGACGATGCCGACCTGGATAGCGTCGTGGAGGGCGTGGTGGATGCGATCTGGTTCAACCAGGGGCAGGTCTGCTGCGCCGGGTCGCGTCTGCTGGTGCAGGAAAATGTGGCCGAGCGGCTGATCATCCGGCTGCGCGCCCGCATGGAGAAGCTGCGCATCGGCGACCCGCTGGACAAAGCGGTGGACATCGGGGCGATTGTCTCGCCCCAGCAGTTGAGCGAGATCACCCGGCTGGTCGAACTGGGCAAGCAAGAAGGCGCGACGCTGTGGCAGCCATCGTGGGCCTGCCCCACCGAGGGTTGCTTCTACCCGCCCACGCTGCTGGCCGATGTGTCTCCTGCCGATACGGTGGCCCAGGTCGAGATCTTCGGCCCGGTATTGGTCAGCATGACCTTCCGCACCCCTGCCGAGGCGGTCGCCCTGGCGAACAATACCCGCTACGGCCTGGCCGCCAGCGTGTGGACCGACAACCTGAACCTGGCGCTCGACACGGCGCGCAAGATCAAGGCGGGCACCGTCTGGATCAACTGCACCAATATGTTCGACGCGGCCAGCGGCTTCGGCGGCTACCGCGAGAGCGGCTTTGGTCGGGAAGGCGGGCGCGAGGGGCTGTATGAGTATGTCCAGCCCGCGTGGGAAGCGGTGCGGGGGGTTGGGGGTGGGGGGTTGGGGGTTGGGGACTCCAGCACCGAGGATGGGGTTGAGCAAACCCCCCATGACGCCCCCGCCCCCGAAGCGCATCCCAACGGCAACGGCCACACGGCCAAACCCCCACCCCCCCACCCCCACCCCCTAACCCCCCCGCTCGACCGCACGCCCAAGATGTATATCGGGGGCAAGCAGGCGCGGCCCGACTCGGGTTACAGCCGGGACGTGCGCGGGGCCGATGGCCGGGTGATCGGGCAGGTGGGCGAGGGCAACCGCAAGGACATTCGCAACGCGGTCGAAGCGGCCCACGGGGCGGCCTCCTGGCAATTCAGCACCGGGCATGCCCGCGCCCAGATCCTCTATTATATCGCCGAGAACCTGGCCGCCCGCGCCGACGAGTTCGCCGCCACGATCCGCCGTCAGACCGGGGGTACCGAGGCCGCCGCCGCCGCTGAAGTCGAGGCCACAGTCAGCCGCTTATTCACCTACGCGGCCTGGGCCGACAAGTACGACGGCAACGTCCACCATACCCCGTTGCGCGGGCTGACCGTCGCCATCAACGAACCGGTCGGCGTGATCGGGATGGCCTGCCCGGACGAAGGGCCGCTGCTGGGCTTTGTCTCGTGCGTGGCCCCGGCGATTGCGATGGGCAACACGGTCATCGTTGTCCCCTCGGAAAGCTACCCACTGAGCGCCACCGACTTCTATCAGGTGCTGGATACCTCCGATCTGCCCGGCGGCGTGGTCAACATCGTCACCGGCCCCCGCGACGCGCTGCTCAAGGTCTTGGCCGAGCATGATGACGTGGACGCGGTCTGGTACTTTGGCAGCGCCGAAGGCAGCCGCATGGTCGAACTGGCCTCGGCGGGCAACATGAAGCGCACCTGGGTCAACTACGGCCACCCCCGCGCCTGGGCCACTCCCGCCCAGGGCGACGGCCCCGACTTCCTGCGCGAGGCGACACAGGTGAAGAATATCTGGGCACCGTATGGCGAGTGATGCGTGATGCGTGATGCGTGAAGGATGGCGCGTATTGCGTATTGCGTATTGCTAACCACGTTTCACGCATCACGCATCACGCATCACGTTTCACGCCCCCGGCTTACAGGAGGAAGCTATGGCTGTATTGAGCTTACCGCCCGACGTCGAAGCGGTGTTCTGCCACTTTTTCACCTGCGAGATCACGACGATCAACAAGCAGGGGCAACCGCTGACCTGGCCCAACCTGCCCTATTATGACGTGCCGCAGGGACGGATCGTTCTCACCTCCTCCATTGCCTTCCCGGTCAAGACCTATAATGCCCGGCGCAACCCCAAAGTGGGGCTGCTCTATTCCGACCCGACCGGATCGGGGCTGACCGACCCCCCGGCAGTGCTGGTGCAGGGTGAGGCCACAGTGGATGAGATGGTGAAAGAGGAATACCAGCAGCTTGCCATTGATATCTTCGTAGAGAGCACGCGCCGCCAGCCCTCCGCCCGCCAGTATGTGGGTAACGCACTGGCCCGGCGGCTGTTCCTCTTCTACTTCCAGCGGATCGCTGTGTTCGTGCAGCCGCGCCGCATTCGGGTCTGGCCGCACCGCGATTTCACCCAACCGCCGACCGAAGTCGAGGTCCGTTATGTGGAATAAGCTGTTGGTCGCACGAGCGCGGGCCTATGCGGGCGGCGTGCTGACCGTGGTGGACGCGAACGGCTACCCCCTCAGCGTGCGTTGCACCGTCCAATTTGACGATGCGCGCGAGCTAGTCACATTTACCGCCCTCTCCCCGTTGATCATAGGGCAACAGGGCTTGGCCTGCCTGCTCTTTCACCGCCACAATCCGGAGTTGGAAGATCAATTTGAACTGATGATCAAGGGCGAACTGCTGGAGGAAAAGGGCCAGCCGGTGTTCCGCCCCGCCGCCTTCGTGACCGGCACCGGCAGCCCGGCGGATGATCAGATGCCCCATGCCACGAACCCGGTGCAACTGATCCAGTTTATGTTGCTGGGGCGGCGCAAGGCCCGCGAGTACCTGGCGAAGCGGGGCACCCCCTGGCCGCCCATCTCATTTGAGGGTTTGCTACGCGCCCTGAAGGAGTAGATCGTTTGGAGACTGCAAAACCGCCCCCGACCCGCGCCGCCGACGACAGCGCGCCGCCGTCCGACCCTGCGGCGCGGGGTACAGCGCGGGCCGCCATTGCCGGGTTGGTGCGCCCCCTGCACCTGCAAAGCTGGCAGCACTGGTTGATCTTCGCCGTGCTGCTGGTCTTCCTCTACGAAGCCCGCTCGGTGCTGGGTCCGTTCATCATCGCCGGGATCATTGCCTATATCTTCACCGGGGCGATCAGCGCTGTGCAGACACGGCTGGGCTGGCCGCGTGCCCTGGTGGCCGGGCTGATTTATCTGCTGGTGCTGGCCCTGATCGGCGGCGGGCTGTACGTGGGTGCGCGAACGTTGATCAACCAGACGCTGGAGTTGAACAAGCAAGGGCCGAGTCTGGTCGAGAACGGCCTGAAGCAGCTTCTCGGCAGCGGCCCGATTGATGTGCTGGGCCAGAAATACGATGCCCACAGCCTGGCGGCGCGCTTGGATGCCGCGATTGTTGGCGTGCAGGGCGACCCGGGCGGGGCGCTGCACATCGGCGAAATGGTCGTGTCCCGGCTGCTAGATGTGCTCCTGGTGGTCTTTGTCAGCTTCTACCTGATCGTGGACGGGGCCAAGCTGGGAGCCTATATCCTCAAGTTCCTGCCTGCTGAATCGCGCCCGGTGGCCGGGCTGATGGCCGGGCGTATCCATACTGTGCTGGGGGCCTACCTGCGCGGCCAGCTTCTGCTCATCCTGATCATGTCCGCCGTGACCTGGGTCGCCTTGCACTTTATCTTTGGCCTGCACTATGCCCTGCCTATTGCGCTTGCCAGCGGCATCCTCGAAGTGATGCCGCTGCTCGGGCCGATCATCGCCGCCACTGTCGCCGCCGGGGTGGCGCTGGCTCAGCAAGGCGGCGGGCCGCAACTGGCCGTGAGCATTCTCATCCTCTACTTCGTCCTGCGCCAGGCCGAAGACCAACTGGTTATCCCCTTTGTCGTGGGCCGCGCCGTGGAACTCCACCCCATCGTTACCATCTTTGCCGTGCTGGCCGGGGGGGCTGTGGCCGGGATCCTGGGCATCCTGCTCGCCGTACCGGTCGCCGCCGCGATCAAAGTCCTCATCGACTACATCTATCCCTCCACCCCCGAACGCGCCATCGCCCAGGCCCGCCCCGGCCTGGACCAGGCCGCCCGCGAACGTGAAGAAGACAAGGACGAGGAGTGAGGAGTGAGGAGTGAGGACTGAGTGCTGAGTGCTGAGGAGTTAGTCGGAGTTAAGCAGCTAATCCCAGGGCTTGCAATTCTACCGCAAGTAGGTAGCTGCGGAGTCCCCCTCGCCGCCGCGTCAGCGGGGAGAGGGGACAGGGGTGAGGGGCGGGCGGGCACGATCCCCCTTTAACGCCACACGGACAAACAACGTCCCCTCACCACGCTAGCAGAGAGGGGGCAGGGGGGCGGGGCGCGGTCCTCGCCTACGCCGTCCCGACCACATCGCGGACGAACAGTTCCACCAGTTCCGGGTCGAACATCTTGCCCGACCACTTGCGTAGCTCGGCAATCGCCTCGTCGGGCGTCTTCGGCGCGCGCTGATAGGAGCGCCCGGCCATCGTCATCACCTCGTAAGTGTCGGCGATGTGGAGGATGCGCCCGCCCAGCGGAATGTCGTAGGCAGTAAGCGCGTTCGGGTAGCCTGAGCCGTCCCAGTTCTCGTGGTGCGACTCGACCATCGGCCAGACGCGGGCAAAGTCACGAATCGGCAGCAGAATGTTGCGCCCCTCGCTGGGGTGGCGGCGCATGATCTCCCACTCATCCGGCTCCAGCTTGCCCGCCTTGTGCAGGATATGGCTGGGCACATGGATCTTGCCGATGTCGTGGAGCAGCCCGGCCACGCGCAAGGCCGCGATCTCGCGCTCCGACTGGCCTGCCGCCTCACCCAGCCGCACGGCGTAGTGGGCGACCCGCTCCGAGTGGCCGTGGGTGTAGCCGTCGCGCGCCTCAATGGCCGAGGTCAGGGCGTAGACCGCCGCCAGGTAGTCGTTCTGCTGGATGCGGGCCTCGCGCAGGTCTACCGTCGGCGGAGCCTGTTCCTCTTGCGGATCGCTGATGTCGGTCGCCAGGTCGGGCACATAGACGACGACCCGGTTGCGCCCACGCCGCTTGGCCTCATAGAGCGCGGCGTCGGCCAGTTGCACCAGCAACTCCGGGTCGCGGGTGTCGCTGGGGCAGTGGGCGATGCCCGCGCTGGCCGTCAGGATGACCAGGCCCTTGGCGCTCTTATTAGCAGCGGTGGCGAGGGGGTTTTCTTCTTGCTGCTGGGGGGTGAAGCGGTGGCGGCCAATGCTCTGGCAGATGCGCTGGATGATCGCGCTGGACTGTTGCGGCCCCGCCCCTTTGAGCACCAGCACAAACTCGTCGCCGCCGTAGCGCGCCGCCAGATCGCCGGGGCGCAGGTGGCTGACGATCAGTTGGGCTGCTTCGCGCACGACCTCGTCGCCCGATGCATGGCCGTAGGCGTCGTTGAAGCTCTTGAACAGATCCAGGTCCATCATGCACACGGCCAGGGGGGCCGGTCGCCCGTTCGCCGGGGTGATCAACAGGCGGCGCAGGTTCTGATAGAAGGTGCGCAGGTTATAGAGGCCGGTCAGGGCGTCGGTTTCGGCGAAATACTTGGTCTGGCGGTAGAGCTGCGCGTTATGGACCGCGCCCGACAGGTGCGGGGCCAGCCCCTCGACCATTGATTTGTGCGTGGGCGTATAGGCGTCGCGCTCGATGGCCCCCAGGTTGAGTGTGCCCACCACCCGGCCTTCGACCCGCAGCGGCACGATCATGCAGGCGCGGATGCCGCTATCGAACAGCGCCCGCTCTTCGATGTGGCGGCAGGTCAGCGAGAGATTGTGGATCATCGTCGTGCCGCTTTTGGTCACATCGCCAAAGCTGCTGTCGTCTACCGGCACGCGCCGCCCGACGGGGATGGGCGAGTTGCCGGTCTTCATGCTGGCGGCAGTCACGTCCAGGGCTTTGCCGTCATTGTTGAGCAGGGTCAGCGCGGCCCAGGTAGTAGGCACCAGTTGGTCAATGCCCTCCAGGGCCGCCGTCAGCACCGACTGGAGATCGAGGTGCGCCGCCACGGCCTGGGCCACGCGGTTCACCGCTGCCAGCCGGTTGCCCCGGTCGCGCCAGTCCTGCAACAACCCGGCGTTCTCCAGCGCCACGCCCACCGGCCCGGCCAGCGTCTGGAGCAGGCTGACATCGGCGCTGCTCAGGTCTTGCGGCGTCTTCGACTCGATGGTGATCACGCCGAGCGCCCGGTTCTCGCGCATGATCGGGCAGAAGACCCCACAGCGGACCTGTGGCTCCATAAAGACGTAATCCGGCTCCAGGGCCGCATCACGCACCAGGATCGCCTTGCCGGTCTCCAGCGCGTGGCCGCGGATACCGTGGCCCAGCGGGATCTCGCTGATGGGCCGGGTGTAGCCCTGCTGGAAGATCAGCCGCATCACCGCGCCGTCGCGCAGGTAGATCGACACGTACTGGTAGCCGAAGCTGCTGACCAGCCCCTCCACCACCGTCTGCGCGATGGTCGGCACATCATGGCTTCCGGCGATGACCAGGGCCAGCCGCTGGATCACCGCCAGTTCGCGCTCCTGGCGGGCATGGGGCAACGACTCCAGCCATTGCTCGCGCCGCCGGTCGATCATGCGGTTGCTGAGGATGGTGATGATGAAATAGAGCGGGATTTCGACCACGGTCTGGGCGAGGATGGCGTTGATATCCCCTTGTTGGTGGATGAGCAAGGGGAGGAGGCTGCCCAGTGAGGTCAGCGTTGCCAGCGCCAGCGCCCAGGGCAGGGGATAAAAGACCATCGGCACCGAGAGCATCAGGAAGTAGAAGTTGCCGAACCCGCTGGCCGCGCCGTGATAGGTAATCGCCCCGGTGAGGAGCGTCAGCCCCGCGACCTGGCCGACGAACAGCACGGCGGTACGCTGCAAACGCTGGGGCAGGACAAAGAGGATCAGGCTCAGCAGAATGCCGCCCGTGGCAAAGGCCACCGGAACCCAGTTAGGCCCGCGGTAGATGCCCGGCCCCGGCAGGGCCACCCGCAGCAGGTACAGCCCGATCGAGGCCAGCGACGACACCGCCATCAAGCGGGCCAGGTAGGGCGCGACCCGGGTGCTGGCCGCCCCGGTTTTGGCGGACACGTCAAGCGGAGGCCGCGTGACCATCACCGCGCGGTCCGTCGTTTTTTTGCGTCGTTTGCCTTGCGTGGGTGTTTCCACCCCGCTGGGAAGGTCGGCCAAGAGATCGGCGGCCTGCGCGGTGACGTGCGCCGTGGCTGCCGAAAGATCAGGGACGGAAGCTGTGTTCGCGGGGTTCTTCGCCGTCATCTTATCGATCCGGGTGCTCAATAATTGCCAACAATCTAGGTGCGCGCCCGGCGCACGGTACGACGCGCTGTCGGCTCGGTCGAGGCCCCAGCAATCTAGGTGCGCGCCCGGCGCACGGGAATATTCGCCGTCAATCGGTCCATTTTGTCGCCGGTGGTCAGTGTGACCTCCAGCCCGTCTTTGTCAATATCGACGTACTTGGAAATGACCGCGATGATTTCTTCGCGGATGGCGTCCATCACCTCCGGCGGGAGCTTCACCCGATCGTGGACCAGCACCAGTTCAAGCCGGTGCTTGGCAACGGTGCCGCTGGGTTCGGGCGCGGTGCCGGTCAGGCGGCCCCACAGGTTGGTCAAGAAGTCCATGTTTGGCCCCTTTACCGGCGTCCGCCACGCCCGCTCATGCGCCGCATCAGCCGGTCCATCCAGCCCCCCTCGTTGTCGAGGCTGAGGAACGGCACATCTTCGCCATTCATTCGCCGGGCGATGTTGCTGTAGGCTTGCCCGGCCCGCGACTGGCGGTCCAACACCGCAGCTTCCCCCCGGTTGGTGGAGATGACGACGGTTTCGTCGTCGGGCACGATGCCGAGCAGGTCCACCCGCAGCACATCGATCACATCGTCCTGGCTGAGCATCTCTTTGCGCCGCACCAGTTCAGGGCGGATGCGGTTGATGATCAGCCGGGGCGGGGGCAACTGGGCGGCTTCGATCAGGCCGATCACCCGGTCGGCATCGCGCACCGCCGACACTTCCGGCGTGGTCACGATCACCGCCTGGTCGGCCCCGGCGATGGCGTTCTTGAAGCCCTGCTCGATCCCTGCCGGACAGTCGATGAGGACGAAATCAAACTCGGCCTTGAGGTGGTCACACAGCAGACGCATCTGCGCCGGGTTGACTGCGCTTTTGTCGCGGGTTTGCGCCGCCGGGAGCAGGTAGAGATCGGGGAAGCGCTTATCTTTGATCAGTGCCTGGCGGATGCGGCAGCGGCCCTCGACCACATCCACAATGTCGTAAACAATGCGATTTTCCAGCCCCATGACCACATCGAGGTTGCGTAAGCCGATATCGGCGTCTACCACCACGACCTTCTTGCCCAGCAGCGCCAGCGCCGTGCCGAGGTTGGCGGTGGTGGTGGTCTTGCCCACGCCACCCTTGCCCGAGGTGATGGTGATGACCCGGCCTTTGCGCACCGGCACCGGGGGAGCCGGTGGGGTGGGGCCGGACGCGGGGGTCAGGGAGGGGCTGCTCGCCGGTGCGGTGCCGTTATGGTGCGTCGGCCCCGGCTCGTTGTGCGGCGTTGTCATGCGCCCGTTCCTTTCGGTGTTGTGCAGGTGTTAGATACCTCGTAAGCTTATCCGATGTATCCTCTAAATGCAAGCGCACCACCAGGGTGCGCGACCATCGGCAGCGATTACAGGTTTGTCATCTTTGTCTCTGCGGTGTGCTTGAATCCCGCCGGGCCAATCAGCGGCGGGTGCGCGGGCCGGTCCACGGTTCGACAATGATGCGCCCGTCGGTGATGCGGGCCATTTCCGGAGCCTGCCCGGCGGCAAAGCTGCCCGGTTCGGGGCCACGGCTGCGTGCGTCGGCGATGCGGAGCTGGGTCGGGGCCAGTTGCAGCGCGCAGATCACCGCGTCGGTGTTGCCGCCCGCACCCGCCTGGACCAGCCCGCGCAGGCTGCCCCAGACCACCACATCGCCGCCAGCCAGCACCTCGGCTCCGGGGTTCACATCGCCAATGATGCAGATATCCCCGTCGTGCTGGATGCTCTGCCCCGAGCGCAGGGTGCGCCGCAAGAACAGGCCCCCGGCGGCTTCGGGCCAGAGGGTCTGCCCCCCCGGCATGGGGTCTTGCTCATCGGCCAGGACGCCGAAATCGATCGCGTCTGCCGTGGTCAGCGCGGGCGGTGGCGGCAGGTGGGGAGCCAGTCCGGCGGCAGCCGTCGCCTCGGCTACGGTGTCGCCCCGTGCGGCGAACGAGGGCGCGCGGTGCCGCACGCCATGCACGGCGGCAACGGCCCGGCTCTGGTCCGACGTGCTGACCACCGTCTCGATCTGCACGTCATAGCGCGCCAACGTTTCGCGCAGCCCGGCCCATTCCGGCTCATCGATGATCCGCCGCCCCAGGTTCACCGTCACGGTCGCCCCGCGAAAGAACTGCTCCCGGCTGTGCAGCCGGTCGCCCAGTTCCGCCATCAGGGTGCCATACTCCTCCTGATCATCCAACAGGAGGAGCAGCCCGCCGCGTATGCCCTTGATGATTACCGCGTCGTTGTCGGTCATATCGAGTCGTTTGTTATCAGTTATCAGTTGTTCGTCGTTGTCGCTTTGTCGTTACTCTGTTTTGATGATTGATCGGTCGCTAGTCGTTCCTAATCATCTACTGATGACTGATAACTGATGACTGACGACTAGCAACGAACCCCTTACTTGTCCACATGGAAATAGGCTTTGAGAATATCGCGGGCTACCGGCACGGCGAAGGTGGAGCCTTCCAATGTGGAGGCTTCGCCTTTGATCAGCACGACGACCGCGATTTCCGGCTTATCGTAGGGAGCATAGGCGGTGAACCAGGCGTTGGCGGCGCGCACCCCGCCCAACTCGGGCAGCGGCTCGCCGAACTCCGCCGTGCCGGTCTTTCCGGCGACCAGCACATCCTTCAGATTGGTCTTCGCTGCGGTTCCATGTAACCCGGCCACCGCATTACGCATCCCCTGGCGGATATAGCCCAGGTTTTCGGCAGACACCGGCACGGTCTTCAGCACATGGGGTTGGAAGTCGCGGATCACCGTGCCGCCATCGCTGTCAATGATCTGCTGCACCACCTGCGGCTGGTAGAGCGTGCCGCCGTTGGCAACCGCTGCCGTCACGTTCGCCAGTTGCAGCGGCGTGACGAGGTCGAAGCCCTGGCCGATGGCTGCCTGGAGGGTGTCGCCCAGCGCCCACGCGCCGTTCTCCGGGTTGACCCGCAGCTTGTAGGCCGGGTCGGGGGCGATGCCGCTGCCCTCGCCCGGCAGGTCGATGCCGGTCTTGGTGCCCAGGCCAAAGTCCTGCATATAGGTATTCAGCCGGGCGATGCCGAGGCCGTTGAAGTACTGCGGCTGCTTATTACCGGGTTGGTAGAAGTGGAGGAAGGTACCCCGTTCGTCTTGCTGGCGCGGCCCGGCCACCTGATAAAAGAAGGTATCGGCGGACTCTTCCAGCGCCTGGACGATGTTGATATTGCCGTGCCCGGCTTTCTTCCAGTCTACGTAGGAGTTCCGCACCTTCTCATCCCAGGTGGTCGGCACCGAGATCTGGCCGGGGCAACTGAGCAGGTCGGTGGGGGACACGATTTTCTCTTGCAAGGCCGCCGCTGCGGTGATCAACTTGAAGGTGGAGCCAGGGGCGAAGCTGCCGCTGAGTGCGTTGTTGAACATCGGCTGCTTGTTATTGCTGTCGTTCAGGGTGTCGAGTTGCGCCTGCGAAATGCCTTTGGCGAACCAGTTGTTGTCATAGGTCGGCAGGCTGACCATCGCCAGCACTTCCCCGGTGTTCACCTTGAGCACCACCGCCGCGCCGACCTGCACCCGCGCACTGTTCAGGCCCAGTTGCAGCGCCTGAGTCACCGAGTATTGCAGCGCCGAGTCGATCGTCAGGATCAGGTTCTTGCCCGGCTGGGGATCGGTGTGGCTCAACTCGCGGACGATGCGCTGGTTGGCGTTCACTTCCACCTGGGCGATCCCCTTTTGGCCGCGCAGGACATCTTCCATGCTGGCCTCGATCCCGGTCTGGCCGATCTTGTCGTCTTTATCATAGGCCGGTACATCGCCGCTGTCGTCGGCAGGCACCGCCGCCTGGTATTGTTCCTCGGTGATCGGCCCGTCGAAGCCCAGGATTTGCGAGAAGACCGAGCCGTCGGCGTACTCGCGCTGCGACTCGGGCACGACGCTCACGCCGGGCAGGATCAGGTGGTCCTCCTCGATCTGGCGCATCTGCTCGTAGGTGATATCGCGCTGGACAATCACGGCCTTATACGGTTGGGTCTGGCGGGTGTAGAGGTTGTACTTCAATTCGTTCATCACCGAGATACCCGGTAGCTCATCGGCGGCGATGGCGGCCTGCACCTGGGCGGCGGTGGCGGCGTCGAGGTCACGGCGCAAGAGGGTGTCGGCGGCGTGCGGGCCTTTTATGGCATCGTCAATCAAGCCCTGCAAGTCGGCGGCCTGCACCCGCAAGATCGCCGCCAGTTTGTCCACCACCGCCGCGCGTTTCTCTGCTGGCAGGCGATCCGCGATCACTGTGACGACCGGGGCGGTATTGAACATCTTCGCCAGGTAATCGAACATGTCGCTGAGTGTTTGCTCCCCGTCCTTGCCGCTCGGCAGGTCTTCGGGGGTGATCGCCACGGCATAGATCGGGCGATTGCTGACCAGTTGGCGGCTGTTGCGGTCGTAGATGACCCCTCGGATCGATTTGGTCGTGATCGCCTTATAGTGGCTCTGCTCGGCCTTGCTTTTGTACAGCCCCCCCTCGATGATCTGCATCTGCCAGAGACGGCCCCCCAGGATGAGGAAGATGCCGAGCAAGAAGATATTAAACACCAGCAACGAAGATCGACGCATAACAGACCCTTTTCTTTCGCCCCCTGGCTACTGAACGCGCATTTGCCATTCTTCCGGCAGCCGGGGTTGGAACCGGTCGCCCAGCCAGCCCAGCAGCGTATAGAAGAACGGCATCAACACGGCATTGATCGCGGCGGCGGGCAGGGCCACCTGGATCAAACTCGCCCCCCAATCCAGCGGGACGCCGAGCAAGGTACGGATCGTCATCAGCAAAATGAAATAGAAGATGGTGGAGACGCTGACCATGATCAACGGCATCACCAGATTAACCCGCAACGGAATCGCCAGCCCCAGGCTGGACAGTAAGGCGATCAAGACCAGGCACAGGGCATTGGTGCCGGGCGGGGTGATCGGGGAAAACAGGTCGAACAGCAACCCGCCGCCGAAGCCCCAGAGCACCCCTTCGCGCACGCCCTGAAGCAGGGTGATCGCCACCACCAGCAGCACCAGCAGGTTGGGCCGCAGGTCCACCCCCAACGAGGGCAACACAATCGGTAACACCTGCGCCTGGATCAGCGCCGCCAACCCCATCAGGAGCAATCCCAGCAGCGGCATTACGGCTTGCCTCGTGGGGTCGGCGTGTTGCGCGGGGTGGGCGTGGCGGTGACGGTCGGCAGGGGCGTGATGGTGGCCGTGGGCAGCGGGGTGGGGGTCATCGTCGGTTGCGGCTGCCCCTGGCCTCCCAGGATCACCAGCACCTGATCAATGCCGCCCAGGTCGGCCAGGGGGTAGGCATCCGCCTGTTGTTCCAGCAGCACATCGTTCGAGACGATGTTGTAGATCTGGCCGAGGATCAGCCCGCGGGGCACCAGTTCGCGGCCCGCCGTTTTGAGCAGGTCGCCCTTGCCCAGGTTCGCATCCTGGGAGAGGTGCTCCACGCTCAGGCGGCCTCGCGGCCAGCGCCCGTTGGACACGCCATCGGTGCCGGTGCGGTCCACGTAGACGGCGATAGAGCTGTCGACATCGGTAATCAGCAGCACCTCGGACTGGTGCGCGCCGGTCACGACGCGGATTTTGCCGATGAAATACCCCCCCGAGTCGGTGACGGCCTGACCGACGATCATGCCGTCCGCCGATCCCTTGTCAATGACCAGGATCTGATTCAGGCCGGTCGGGTCGCGGCTGAGGACCACCGCCCCTTTGCCGCGCAGGTCGGGGAATTCACGCTCGAAGTTCAACTGGCGGCGCAAGTCTTCGTTCACCCGCTCCAGTTCGCGCAGGCGCGAGTTTTCGGAGGTCAACGACTCGATGTCTTGCTTAAGCTGCTCATTTTCGCGCCGGATATCGTCGCCCCGGCGCACGGTCTCGATCCAGCCGCCGACCGTGCTGGATGCCCCGTTTACTCCACTCTGCACGGGCGCGAGGACGGTATGAATGGCATCCTGCACCGGCTGCAACTGGGGGCTTTGGCTAACGAGAATCAAGACCAGGCTGATAATGACCAGCGTCACCAGCAGGGACACGGTACGGGATGAACTGAGGGAGCGATCGCGGGGCTTCATAAACGCAGCGACTCTAGCCATGTGCAACGTGCAGCGTGCAACGTGATGCGTTCAACACCACATATTGCACGTTGCACGTTGCATATATTAGACCACGACGCGCCGGGTGGCCTGGCTGGCGCGAAGGATGCGGGAGTACTGTTCGAGTCCCTCAACGATCCGCCCGGTGCCACGCACCACACAGGTGAGCGGGTCGTCGGCGATATGCACCGGCATCCGGGTTTCGATCATCAGGCGGCGGTCCAGGCCCTGGAGCAACGCGCCACCCCCGGCCAACGTGATCCCGTTTTGCATAATATCGGCCACCAGTTCGGGCGGGGACTCTTCCAGCGCCTGCTTGACGACCTCGACAATCGAAGTCACCGGGCCGGAGATGGCCTCGCGCAATTCGACGCTGCTCACATCAACCGCCTTGGGCAGGCCGGTGATGATGTCGCGCCCGCGCAGGGTGACTTGCTTCTCTTCGTTGAGCGGGTAGGCCGACCCGGCGGCGATCTTGGCCGCTTCGGCCATGCGTTCGCCGATCAGCAGGTTGTGTTCGCGGCGGGCATACTGGATGACCGCTTCGTCAATTTCGTCGCCCGCTGTGCGGATGCTGTAGTTGACGACGATACCGCCCAGGCTGATCACGGCCACTTCGGTGGTACCCCCACCGATATCTACGACCATGCTGCCGATCGGCTCCTGCACCGGCAGCCCCGCCCCAATCGCGGCGGCCATCGGTTCTTCCACCGGGTAGGCTTCGCGTGCCCCGGCGTTGATCGCCGCATCATGCGCGGCGCGCTTCTCCACTTCGGTTACGCCGGAGGGGATGCCGATCACCACGCGGGGTTTGGGCACCATCGGCCCCTGCGTGTGGACCTTGCGGATGAAATATTTCAGCATGATCTCGACCATATCGAAGTCGGCGATCACGCCATCTTTTAGCGGACGGATGGCAACGATGGAGCCGGGGGTCTTGCCGATCATGGCTTTCGCCTCGGCCCCTACGGCGCGTGGCTCGCGGGTCTTCTTATCAATCGCGACCACCGACGGCTCAGACACCACGATGCCCTTGCCTTTGACATAGACGAGTGTGTTGGCCGTGCCCAGGTCAATCCCCAGGTCCCGGCTGAACAGGCCGAACAACGCGTTCAGGGGCCCTACCATGCTAACAGTCTCCTCTCACCCTCTCCTGATGGGGGTGTGCTGCCAAGCCGTGCGGCGCAACGAACAGCGGCACGGCTAATGTTATGCTTCTATATAGGGCGCAGCCTGATCCCACAAACCCATACCGATTGCGTCGGCGCACGCAGGCCCGCCAAGCGTGATTATAAGCCACCCACCGGGGCATGTCAAGCAGCAGACGAACGCTACCAGGCGGTGCGCCTCCCCCATCGCCCGGATTCGCTCGGCGGTTCTAGCACCTGGATCTGAGTTATTGCGCTGATCTGACAGCGGATCGCGGATTGTGGGCGGCGGCGTGCTTGCACACGCCGCCCAAATTTGCTATTCTGTAAGGGCTGACCCCCGCACGGAGAGGAGCCTCCCCATGAGCCGCACGACCCAACTATATGATTTGCAGCAGGTGGATACCGCGTTAGATGAGCGCGTCGCCCGCCACCATACGATTACTGCCGTCTTGAACGACACCGTCGAGGTGCAAGAGGCCCGCGCTGCCCGCGATGACGCCGCCCACGCCTTGCAAGAGGCCCAGGTCCAACTACGGATCGTGAACGGCGACATCGAGGAACTGGCAAGCAAAATCGACGCCGAAGACAAGAAGCTCTTTGGCGGCACGGTGAAGAACCCGAAAGAACTGGGCAGCCTCCAGCATGAAGTGGAGAACCTGAAGAAGCGCAAGAGCGAGCGCGAGGAACGGCTGCTGGAGGCGATGGATACGGTCGAGGTCTGCCAGGCCACCCTGACCATCACCCAGGACCAACTGACCCAGGTAGAGATGGTCGCGCAGCAGCGCCAGAGCGGGATGCTCGAAGACAAGGACATGATCGAGACCCAACTGCGCGCCCTGAAGGTCCGGCGCGACCGGCTGGTGGCCGAGGTGCCCTGGGCGGACCTGGCGGTCTACGACCGGCTGCGCCGCGCCAAGCGTGGGGTGGCGGTGTCCGCCGTGGTCAACGACACCTGCCAGGGCTGCCGCGTGATCGTGCCCAACAGCGTCCTCCGCCAGGTCAAAGTGGGCCAGGAGTTCGCCACCTGCCCCTCATGCAACCGCATTCTCCACATGGTCGGGCGCGGCGAGCGCGTGATGGGGTAGGCGCGATGCGTGAAACGTGAAACGTGAAACGTGAAACGTGATGCGTGATGTGTAGTACGTTAGCATCTTACGTAATACGCAATATGTAATACCCTGTACTCCTTACGTAATCACGCATCACGCATCACGCATCATGCATCACGCATCACGCACAGGGAGTGCGCATGGTACGAGGCATCGGCCCAATCGATCTGGCTGCCATCGCGGCGGGCAAGGCGGCGGGAGCGGGGACGCGGCTCTTGCGGCGTGGGGGCGGGACGGCGTTGCCGGGGTTGATCGCCGAACGGGTGTCGCCCCGGCTGTTGCGGCGCTTCGCCCGCCAGTTCCGCCAGGGTGCCCTGATCGTCACCGGCACCAACGGCAAGACCACGACCAGCCGCATGTTGGGCGCGGTGCTGGACGAGGCGGCGTGGCGCTCCATCCACAATCGCTCCGGCTCCAACCTGATGCGCGGGCTGGTGGCGACCCTGGTGCAGGCCAGCGACTTGCGCGGCGATCTCCAGGCGGATGTGGGCCTGTTCGAGGTAGACGAAGCCACCATCCCGGCGGCGCTGGCCCAGATCCAGCCCCGGCTGCTGCTCATCCACAACCTCTTCCGCGATCAACTGGACCGTTACGGCGAGCTGGACACGATCCACCGGAGCTGGCGGGCCGCGCTGGAACGCCTGCCCGAAAAGACCCAGGTGGTGCTGAACGCCGACGACCCCAGCGTGGCCGTGCTGGCCCGGCACACACGGGCGCGGGTCACCACCTATGGCATCGAGGACACGCGCCACGCCCTGACCGCGCTGCCGCACGCCGCCGACGCGATCAATTGCCCCGTCTGCGCCCACCGCCTCCAGTACAACGCCATCCTCCTCTCGCACCTCGGCCACTATCGCTGCCCGCAATGCGGCTTCGCCCGCCCACTGGTGGATGTAGCCGCCACCACCGTCACGCTGCACGGCACCGATTCGCTGGCCCTGGACATTCAGAGCCAGGCGGGCACCTTCCCGGTCGAGGTCGGCCTGCCCGGCTTCTACAACGCCTATAATGCGTTGGCCGCCACTGCCGCCGCGCTGGCGCTGGGCCTGCCCCCGGCCACCATCGGCACGGGGTTAGCCAAATTCCGTGCCGCCTTCGGTCGCCTGGAACGGGTCACGGCGGGTGACAAGCGGCTGCTGTTGGCCCTGGTGAAAAACCCGGTTGGCTTCAACGAAGTCTTGCGAATGCTCTTCCCTCCCGGCGCGGAAGCAGTGGACGGCCCCAAGCACCTGCTGATCCTGATCAACGACCTGACCGCCGACGGGCGCGACGTGTCCTGGCTGTGGGATGTGGACTTCGAGCTATTAGGCGTGCCGGGTGCCGTGGCCCGCGTGACCACCGCCGGGCTGCGCGCCGCCGACATGGCGAACCGGCTGAAATACGCCGGGGTGCCTGCCCCCAGCCTCGCTGCCATCCCCGCCCTCGCCGGGGCACTGGATACGGCCCTGGCCCCGGTCCCCCCTGGCGGCACGCTCTATGTCCTGCCGACCTATACCGCCATGCTCGCGTTCCGCGAGTTGCTCCACACGCGAGGCTGGGTCGGGCAGTTCTGGGAGCAATAGACCGTGAGGAGGACAGTATGCGCTTCTTGATTGGGGCTGCGATACCGCTGGGCTTGCTGTTGGTCTATCTGTACCTGTCGTTCCGGCTCCGGCACCCTGCCCGGAAAGTGTCCACTGTTCTGGTGGAAACTGTCTGGTTGGTCTTACTGGTTGCTTGTGCCTACCATATTGTCCTGGTCTTGGCGCTTTTGTGGAAACTGCCCAGTGGCCTGGGGCCGGATGCCGAGCGTAATCCATTTTGGGCGGGATTTGAACTGCCCTATGCCCCGGTGGTGCAACTTACCCACACTTGGCCTTTAAATACCGGATGGGCTGTTGCTGTGGGGGTTGTTGGTATGTTCGGGCTGTTGGTGTTGGCGGGTCTGGCTGTACGTCTTGTATCATTCGGTCATCCTCGTACACAAATCGTATTGCAGAAGGAGTGAACATGAACCTCCACATCGCCTTCCTTTATCCCGACCTGATGAACATCTACGGCGACCGGGGCAACATCATTGCCTTGCAGCGCCGGGCGGAGTGGCGCGGCATCCAGGTGGAAGTGCATTACCTGACCCTGGGTGACGAATTGGACCCGGAGCGTGACGACTTCTATTTCTTCGGCGGGGGGCAGGACCGCCAGCAGATCGCCGTGGCGCATGATTTGCAGGGCCGCAAGGGCGCGCAGTTGAAAGAGGCGGTGGAGGGCGGCGCGGTCATGCTTAGCATCTGCGGCGGCTACCAGTTGCTCGGCCACTACTACCGGCCCGGCGACGGCGAGGATCTGCCCGGCATCGGCCTGTTCGATTTCCGCACCGAGGCCGGGCCGAAGCGCTTCATTGGCAACGCGGTTATCCAGACCGATTTCACCGGGCAACTGGTCGGCTTCGAGAACCACAGCGGGCTGACCTACCTGGGGCCGGGTGTTCAACCGCTGGGCAAGAGCCTCATCGGCTACGGCAACAACGGGCAGGACGGCTGGGAAGGGGCGCGGTACAAGACCGCCTACGGGTGCTATTTGCACGGCTCGCTCCTGCCCAAGAACCCGCGCTTTACCGACTATCTGCTGGCGCAAGCGTTGGCCCGCCGCCACGGCCCGGTGGTGCTGCCGCCGCTGGATGATACCCTGGAAGCGGGGGCACAGGCCAACGCCGTCGAACGCGCCCATGCCACGCGCTAGGGATCAGGGGTCGGGGGCCAGGGGTCGGGAGTGCGAGTCAGGTTTTAACCCGCTATCGAGGAGAGGCATCGTCACGCTCATGTCTACCTTCTTCTTCGCGCCGGAATGGATCACCGAGCGCGATCTGATTATCCGCAGCTACCAGCCGGGGGATGGCCCGGCGATGTCCAGCATCCTCAATGTGTCCTACGACCATCTGCACCGCTGGATGACCTGGGCACAACCCCACCAGACGGATGAACAATCGGAAACGAATGTGCGCCGGTTTCGCGGCAACTACCTGCTGAATACCGACTTTGTGCTGAGCATCTGGCTGGACGGGCCAGATGGGCCGCGCCTGGCCGGAGGCACCGGCTACCACCTGATCCGGGGCGGCAGCCTGGACACCCGCAGCGCCGACATCGGCATGTGGATCGGCGCACCGTTCGCCGGGCAGGGGCTGGGCACGCGGGTCTTGCGCCTGCTGCTGCGCTGGGGCTTCACCGCCTGGCCCTGGGAGCGGCTCACCTGGCACTGCGACACCCACAACCTGGGCAGCGCCCGCGTGGCCGAAAAGGCCGGGCTGCACCTCGAAGGCACCCTCCGCCAGAACTGGCTCGATATCAGCGGCCAGCGCCGCGATACCCACCTCTACTCCATGCTCAAGTCGGAGTGGGAGCAGCAATCCTCTCGGTAGGTCCGGGCTTCTTTGCGGGAAACGTGATGCGTGATGCGTGATGCGTGAGTACGCGTACTTCAAATGCGAGGTGCTGTGATGCGGTTGTTCCAGGCGGGGATGGGGCTATTGCTGGGGGTGGCCGTGCTGGTGCTGTTGTGGGGATCACCCTTGGCCCAGGCGGAGTCCGGTCGGCTCTTGCCGCTGTTCGATCTCTCCGACATTTCGCACCGGCAGCTGATCCCGGCCTCTCATGTGCTCCCCGGCCTGCCTGCCCTCACCATCCCTAACGCCGCTCCGATGGTCGGCGTGCCCTACCTGGCGGTGGGGGCCACGGTGATCAGCCCCACGGCGCGGTTGCCCCTGGCCGGCACCGGGTTCTCGCCCGGCGCGACGGTGGTCATCACCGACAACGGCTCCCTGGCTTTAACCCTTCCGGCAGGGGCGGATGGCTCCTTCGCCGCTTTCCTCACCACCCCGGCCACGCCCGGTTACCACGCCTTGCTGGCGGCGGACAGCAGCGGGCAGATCGCCGTGGCCGCCTATACTGTTGCAACGGGCGGGGCATCCGGGCCGTTGCTCGCCCTCGCTCCCGCGTGGGTGGGGCCGGGCAGCACGTTGCTGGCGGTGTGGGCGGGCTTCACGCCGGACGGTGACGCGCTCTGGCTGCGCGATGGCGTGTTGCAGGGTCATGTTCCGGCGGGGGGTAGCGGTGAGGGGTCGTTTACCACGACGGCGCTGACCGTCCCGGCGGCGTATGTGTATACCCTGCGCCTGGGCGAGGACTTGCCCAGCCAGACGGTGCAGGTGGACTACCCGGCCCCGGCCTATGGCAGCGGCACGACAGCGCGGGCCCCCTCCAACGTGCCGGGGGCGTGGGGTGCGGTGGGCGAGGGGTTCACGCCGGGTGAACGGGTGAATCTCCAGGTGAACGGCAGCGCCATCGGCTCCACCACGGCCAACGCGAAAGGGGTGGCCCTGGCGGCGTTCGCTCCGCATCCGGTGGGCGACAACACGCTGGAAAAGCTGACCATGATCGGGGCGACCAGCGCCCGCCGCGCCTACAGCGCCATCTACTTTTTCCGCAGCACGCCCGCGCCCCCCGGTCAGGTGCAGGGGCGGTGGGAAAGCAGCACCGGCAGCACGCAGGTGGTGATCGCAGACAACCTGGGCTTCAGCCCCGTCCCGTTCCAGGCCATGATCGACGGACGTACCGTCCTCAGCGCCACGACCACCAGCAACGGGCTGGCCGTCTACTCCTACACCGTCCCCCTGCGCGACGACCTGGCCCACAACCTGAGCACGCGGCTGGACAGCGGCCTCGTCGCCACCAGTAGGGGGGCGATCCTGCCCTGCCCGCTCCAATTCACCGACGTGCCGCCCGGCAACACCTTCTATAATTATGTGCGCTGGTTGGGTTGTTCCGGCTATATCAGCGGCTATCCGTGCGGCGGGCCGGGCGAGCCGTGCGCACCAGGGGGCAGCCCCTACTTCCGCCCCGGCAACACCGTCACGCGGGGGCAGTTGATGAAGATGGTGGTCAACGCCGCCGGGTGGTCGTTCGCCGACCCACCGTCGCCCACCTTCGCCGATGTGCCCGCCACCGACACTTTCTATGCCTTTGTCGAAACCGGCTCCAGCCACGGCCTGATCAACGGCTACCCCTGCGGTACCAACCCCAACGAGCCGTGCGACGGGCAAAGCCGCCCTTATTTCCGCCCCGGCAACCCGATCACACGGGGGCAATTGAGCAAGGTCATCGCCCTGGCCCGCGCCTACGCGCTCGGTTACCCGCCCACCCCCACCTTCGAGGATGTCGCCACCACCGACACGTTCTACCTCTACATCGAGGCGCTGGCCCGCAACGGCGTGGTCGGTGGCTATGGCTGCGGCGGCGTGGGCGAACCCTGCGTTCCGCCCGGCAACCGCCCCTACTTCCGCCCCGGCAACTCCGCCACTCGCGCCCAGGTCGCCAAGTTCGTCACCGTCGCCTACGGCGGGCCGTAACCAGCAAGGGGTATCTTCCCACGTAGCTTCGTGAGAATCATCCCCCAATTGGGAACCATCCCCCAATATCGTAAGCCCCGGAGGGGCGGCAGACAGTAGCCCACGGCGCGAGCCGTGGGGAAACGCATCCGATCCGTAAGCCCCGGAGGGGCGACAGATAGGGCGGTCGCTGAGATCCCTCTGTCGCCCCTCCGGGGCTTTGATGTTTGGGCTGCCTTTCCCACGGCTGGCACCGTGGGCCACTGTCGGCCGCCCCTCCGGGGCTTACACACAGGGTGGCGCATACCCACAGTTGGCACTGTGGGCTACTTTCTGTCGCCCCTCTGGGGCTGACTTGATCCCACTGCTTCTGCTACATCCTGGCGTATGAATGTCTCAAAAGGGTATTGACAGCCGGTCCAACCTCTGCTATAGTATATGCAATTACATATAAAGGTATGAGCATCTATGTCGCTGCAATACATGATCCTGGGGTTGCTGAAGTATGGGGCGGTCTCAGGCTACGATCTGAATAAGGCGTTTCAGGCCTCGGTCCAGCACTTCTGGAATACCGAGCAGAGCCAGATCTACCGCGCGCTGTATAAGTTGCACGAGGCGGGGTGGGTGGCGATGGAGCCGGTGGTGCAGGAGGATCTGCCCAACAAGAAGCTGTACAGTCTGACCGACGCCGGACGGGAGGCGTTGCACCAGTGGTTGGCGACGCCCCAGTCGCTGGCCTCGGTCCATGAAGCCTGGATCGGCCAGCTCTTTTTCGGGGCCGAGCTGAGCCGGGCGGAACTGGAATATCTGCTGCGGGCACGCATTACCGAGCTACAAGAGTTGGTCCGCGTGTTTGAGCAAGAGCTACCGGCGAACGGCGCGCACTACGCCGCGCTTTATAACGCCCAGCAGGATCTACCCTACTGGGGCTTGACCATTGATTATGGGCTACAAAAAGCCCGCTTTGATCGACAGTGGGCGGAAACCGCCCTGCGGAACCTGGACCAATTACCCGGCGACACGCCTGAGGAGAGCTAACCCATGTATCACTTTATCGTGGAACAGCAGCTACGCAAAGCCTTCCGGCAACTGAATGCGGGCGACTATGACAGCATCCTCAAGCAGTTTGCGCCCCGGTTCCAGCATGTGTTTGCCGGGCAGCACGCGCTGAGCGGCGCACGCCACACCCCGCGATCCAATCGCGCCTGGTACCGGCGGCTGGCGGTGCTCTTCCCCGATCTGCGCTTTGAGATCAAGCATGTAGTTGTGCGCGGCTGGCCCTGGGATACGCTGGCGACCATCGAGTGGCGTGACCACTTCACCCTGCGCGACGGGCAGCGGCTCAGCAACGAAGGCGTCCACGTCTTTCGCTTGCGCTGGGGGCGGGTGGTGGCCCTGCACATCTACTGCGACACCCAGAAGCTGGAGACGGTCTGCGGGCTGCTGGCCCAGCAAGGGGTGAGTGAGGCCGCTGCCGGGCCGATTATTGACTGAACATTGGCGGGTCTTTCGTGGGCAAAGTCCCCTGGCTACTGACATAGGGTTGTCACACCCGGCCTCTATAATAGGGTGTGTAGACATGAGCAACCTGTGATAGCCCGATTGAACCTTGCCCGATCCCGAAAGGAGCGCACCTAATGAACACGCTTTCTACCCCCACCCTGACCGACGCGCCTGCCGTTCTAGCCGCCGAGGGCGATCTCGCGCACTTTGCGATGACTCCAGACGGCCCATTCAGCCTCGCCCTGGCGAATGAGTATTTTGGCGGCTGGCCCGCCTTCGCCCCCGATCCTGCCGCCGTAGCGATCACCTTTCCGGTCGAAGGCTGGCGGCGATCCGCCACCGTGTTGATGCGGCAGCGAGACAACGGGCAGATCACCGGCGACGTGTACGGAGCGGGGGCGGACGCGGCGCGGGCCTGGCAGCAAGCCCTGGCGACCGTCTCGCTGGACAGTGCGGGCGCGGGCTGGCCCGACGTGGGCAAGCGCGACCCGGTGCTGGGGCGGCTCCAGCAGCGTTATGGCTACCTCCGCCCGGTACTGTTCCATTCGCCCTACGAGGCCGCCGCCGCCTTCATCATCGGTCACCGCATTTCGATTGCCCAGGGCCGGGCGCTGCGTCAGGCGATGAGCCGGGCCATTGGGGAGCCGGTCGCGGTGGGGGGTGAAACGTTCTATGCCTTTCCCCGGCCCCAGGTGTTGGCCGATCTTCAGGAGTTCCCCGGCCTCAGCGCCGAGAAGGTCCGCCGCCTGCGGGGCGTGGCTCAGGCGGCCCTCGACGGCCTGCTGGATCGCACCAGCCTCCGCGCCCAGCCGTTGGACTTCGCCCTGGCCCAACTCGGCACCCTGGATGGGATCGGCCCGTTCTTCGCTCAGGGGATCTTGTTGCGCGGCGCGGGGGTGGTGGACGATCTCACCGACGACGATTTGAGCAAAACGGCGGTGCAGCGGCTCTACCAACTCCCTACCACTCCCGACCAGCCCGCTATGTTACAGATTGCGGAGGCCTGGCGGCCCTACCGGATGTGGGCGAACGTGCTCCTCCACCTCTGGGTGCGCCGGGATGGGGGCGGGCCGCCCACGCGGTCGAAGGCACCGGGTCGCCGGTCCCGCTAACCCACAACCCGAAGGCGGCACGCAGACTCTGCGTGCCGCCTTTTTGATTCACCTTCTATTAGAACAAATTTTCTAAAAACGAACATATGTACTGTTACAGAATCGGGTACCGGTATTGTCCGATTCTTTTGCAAAAGAGTCACCAAAACCCTTGCAAAGTGGGGAGCTTGCTGCTATAATGTGAACAACGTGGGGCGAAGTGGGGAAAAGTGGGGCAGATTGTGGATAAACACCCCGCCCCTGGCTCGCACTCGTATTTCCTCCCAACCGACGGTTGCCGTCACCAACCGTCGGTTTGGTATCATCGGGCAGTGATTTCGTCTCTGGCGCACCCTGGCAGGTGGACCGGGCACACGGGATCGCCGCCGATGACCTCTATCGGTTCGGGAGTGCTCCGCTCTGGCAGGCGCGGCGCTCCGGGCCACCACAACAGAGCCGCCGGGCGCGCCG
>JBBSAN010000002.1:0-35202 GCA_038252265.1 Chloroflexia bacterium | reverse complement strand
TTGAAGACCTGGACCCGCTGGCGGGCGATCTGAGCGCGCTTGAGCCGCCGGATCAGTTCTTCGGTCTTGCCGCTGAACATGCTGCCGCAGATCACTTCGATCGAGCCGGGATTCTGGTGGTGGCCGGGGAGGGTGAGGCTGTGCATAGGGACAGGTTCCTGGCTGGCGTACAAAGTGGGGAGTTGAGACAACCGTCTCAACTCCCCACGCAGTGCAGATACAAGCTTACTCGGCTGCCGGCTCTTCGAGCAGGGTTTCGAGGGTGGACGGCGCGGGGGCCGGGCGGGCGGCCCTGGCGGGCGCGGGTGCGGGGGCCGGAGCCGGAGCCGCCGGGCGCGGAGCCTGGGTCGCCCCGGCGCGCTGCATCCGGCGCATGAAGCGTTCGACCTGACCGGCGGTATCAACGATGCGCTGCTCCCCCGTATAGAACGGGTGGCACTGCGAGCAAACGTCGGTGCGCAACTGGGCACGGGTGGACTTGGTGGTCCAACTGTTGCCGCACGCGCACGTTACCGTCGATTCAACATACTTGGGGTGGATTCCGGGTTTCACTGAATTTTCTCCTTCCGGTCAGATGCGAGGGGCTGCGCCGCCTCGGTTCCTGCCGGTAACAATGGGGGTTTAATAACGCCGCAGTCAAGATTCCGACCACGCATATAGATAACGGTTAGGCGACCAGGATCGGTTCCGTTTCGGGTTCGGCGGTGCTCAACCCGGGACGGTTCGGGTGGGTTTCGTAGACCGACACGCGCTTCTTGTCCTTCTCCTTGGCCTCTGGCTCGAACTTGACGAAGCCGGTGGTCATGGCGTAGAGCGTGTGGTCGCGGCCCACTCCCACATTGGTGCCGGGGCTGATACGCGTGCCGCGCTGGCGCACGATGATCGTGCCTGCGTGGATTAGCTCGCCATCATAGCGCTTGACGCCGAGCATTTTGGGCTTGGAGTCGCGCCCGTTGCGCGAGCTACCTACGCCTTTTTTATGAGCCATGTCGGTTCTCCTTCTGGCCCCGGAGGGCGTAACAATAAGCGTCTGACAGAACGGCGCGCCGTCCTAGACCGAGATCGCCTGGATCTCCAGCCGGGTCAGATCCTGACGGTGGCCCATTTTGCGGCGATACCGCTTTTTAGGCTTGTACTTGAAGACGACGAGTTTCTCGCCGCGATGCTGGTCCACCACCTGCGCCCGCACCAGCGCGCCGGTGACAGTAGGGGTGCCGATGGTTACCAGGTTGTTATCATCGCTGACCAGCAAAACCTGGTCCAGCGTGATTTCTGTCCCTGCTTCCACCGGCAGCTTTTCGACATCTAATTGATCGCCAACCGCCACCCGATATTGATGGCCGCCGGTCTGGATAATAGCGTACACCTTAGCCTCCATAACTCGACATGTTTTACCGGTCACAGCCTTCAAGTATACAGAGTGCCCCCCTTTTTGTCAAGTAGAATCGGCCTTCAGAAATTAGAAATAAGAAATCAGAAGTCAGAAATTAGAAATTAGAAGTTAGAAATCAGCAGTCAGCAGGTGGCGGAGTATGCCCCGATCCAGCCCCGGAGGGGCGGCAGACGGTAGCCCGCAGTGCCAACTGTGGGGATTGTCTCCCGCCCGCAAGCCCCGGAGGGGCGACAGATGAGATTGTGGCTTGGCTCTGTCGCCCCTCCGGGGCTAGAAGATCAGGCATGTTATGAACCCACGGTCTTACCGTGGGCTATCGTCTGCCGCCCCTCCGGGGCTGGCGTCTCCACAGATCGGACGCTCTACCCGTCCTTACCGCCGCCTCGTAATTACAACTATAGGCGGAGAGAAGACCCGCCTTCCACACGCGCGGCCACCTTGCGTAACGGTCGTCAAAAAGGGTACAATATACAGTGGTGCGGATTATCATTGGCGGCTCAGGGCGCAGGAATCGTTGGTTGTTTTTACTCAACCCGGTAGATTTCTGTGCCACAATATGTGCAGGCCCCGCCCACAGAAAGCCCACGATCATGGAGACACGCTATGCGCGAAATCGTGTCGGCGCGCCCGGAAGGCAACGGCCTGCGGACCGGGCGGATCGAGGCTTTGAGTGATGGGGTTTTTTCGATTGCCATGACGCTCCTGGTGCTGGAGCTACAGGTGCCCGACGCCCACCTGTCTGATTCGGCCCTGATCGAGGAGCTAGGCAAGGTGGCCCCCCATATCGGGGTCTACGCACTAAGCTTCCTGATCCTGGGCATCTACTGGGTGGGGCATCACAACCAGTTCTTTTATATCCGCCGGGCCAACCGGGAATTGTTGTGGATCAATATCCTGTTCCTGGGGTTGATCGCCTTTATCCCGTTCAGCACGGCGCTGCTCGGTACGCAGGTGGGCACAGACAACCGGGTGGCGTTGATTGTCTATGTCACTAACTTGATCGCGGTGAGCCTGATCCTCTATCTCCACTGGTGGTATGGGGTCACGCGGGGGCATCTGGTAGACGCGCCTCTCGCGCCACACTTGATGCGGACGGTGACGCGGCGGATTTTGACGCCACCGCTGATCTATTTCATCGCGATCTTGCTGACGTTCGTGGTCCGCCCGCTGGTGAGCCTGGGGTTGATTATCCTGGTGCAAATCGCCTACGTCTTACCCGCGCACCTGGATCTGCACTTTGCGGCGCGTCCTGCCCGCGAGGACGTGCCACACTGACGGTTCCCGGTCGCCCAGGCCGGGCGACCCCTAGACCCGCCCGAACGCGGCTGGGCAGCCGACGGCAGACCGGCTGTCTCGTCGGTCATCGTATGTCGGCCCTATCGGTTATCAAAGGAGGCTCCCACGACGGGAGAAGACACACAATGGACAACACCAACGGGCACAAGGCCCAGCAGGCAGAGAGCAACGGCGTCGAAAAGTCCACCTGGACGACCAAGAAGGGTCTGGCGCAGATGCTCAAGGGTGGCGTGATCATGGATGTGGTGACGCCGGAGCAAGCGCGGATCGCGGAGGACGCGGGTGCGGTGGCGGTGATGGCGCTGGAACGGGTGCCCGCCGACATCCGGGCGCATGGCGGCGTGGCCCGCATGAGCGCCCCCGAAATGGTGCAAGGCATCATCGAGGCGGTGACGATCCCGGTCATGGCGAAGTGCCGTATCGGCCACTTTGTCGAGGCGCAGATTCTGGAAGCGCTGGGCGTGGATTACATTGACGAGAGCGAAGTGTTGACTCCCGCCGACGAGGCGAATCACATCGACAAGCACGCCTTTAAGGTGCCGTTTGTCTGTGGCTGCCGCAACCTGGGCGAGGCTTTGCGCCGGATTAGCGAGGGGGCGGCGATGATCCGCACCAAGGGCGAGGCGGGCACGGGCAACGTGGTCGAGGCCGTGCGCCACCAGCGCACCGTGCAGGCCGAGATCCGCCGCCTGACTACGCTGGACGCCACCGAGTTGTTCGCGGCGGCCAAGGAGCTTCAGGCGCCCTACGAACTGGTCAAGTGGATCGCAGAGCATGGGCACCTGCCGGTGGTGAACTTCGCGGCGGGCGGCGTGGCGACCCCCGCCGACGCGGCGTTGATGATGCAACTGGGCAGTGACGGCGTGTTCGTCGGCAGCGGCATCTTCAAGTCGGGTGAACCGGCCAAGCGCGCCCACGCCATCGTCCAGGCCGTCACGCATTACACCGACGCCGCGATCCTGGCGCAAGTCAGCCGGGGCCTCGGTGAAGCGATGGTCGGCATCGAAATCAGCACCATCCCGGAGCGCGAGCTGCTCGCCACCCGTGGCTGGTAAGACGAGCAATGAGCGATGAGTGATGAGCGATGAGTGGCGCTAGCTGCTCTGCCTCATTCCTCGTTCCTCATTCCTCATTCCTGAGAAGATGACATTACGGATTGGCATCCTGGCGCTCCAGGGGGCGTTTCGGGAGCATTGCGCGGCGGTGCGGCGGCTGGGGGCGGAGTGCGTGGAAGTGCGCCTGCCCGCCCAGCTAGTCGATCTGGACGGGCTGATCATCCCCGGCGGGGAGAGCACGACCATCGGCAAGCTGGCCGCGCTGTACGGGCTGGACGTGGCGATTAACCACTTCGCTGAAGACGAGGGTCGCCCGGTCTGGGGCACCTGTGCCGGGATGATCTACGTGGCCCACGACGTGGGGCGCGAGCAGCCGCACCTCGATCTGATCGATGTGCAGGTGGCCCGCAACGCCTTTGGCCGCCAGATCGACAGTTTCGAGACGGATCTGCCCATGCCGGTGCTGGGCGATGTGCCGTTCCCGGCGATCTTCATCCGCGCCCCACTGATCAGCCAGACGGGGCCGGGGGTGCAAACCCTGGCCGCCCTGCCCGACGGCACGGTCGTCGCCGCCCAGCAAGGCCGCACGCTGGTCACGGCCTTCCACCCGGAACTAACTGACGACCTGCGCGTTCATCGCTACTTCCTGGACCTGTGCGCCAGGGCCGCCGAAGAAATTAGAAATCAGAAATCAGAAATCAGCTAGGCGTTTGAAATCAGAAATGATCGGCACGAGGTGAAGATGGTGTTCTGTGGCCTGGTGATTTCTGCCTTCTGATTTCTAATTTCTGATTTCTCTATGTGAGACTGACTTGATCCGTAATGCCGGGTGGAACCATATCTTGCAGATCATGCTGAGCCGGTCGCGCCAGCAGGTCGTGCATCTGAATCCGCCTTTTACGATCATCCAACCCGATACGATGTTGCGCGATCTGGTGCGGGGGCTGAACCCGTTCGCCGGGCGGCGCTTCTATACCGCCGTGTACGAAGAGCATAGCCGGGTCGCGGCCTATATTCAGGCGCGCTGTCGTTGGCAACGGCGCGACGAATGGACCGTGACCACCCTGGGCAGCATGGGGCCGGAAAGTGACGAGCTGTGGGCCATGCTGCTCGAAGAAGTGATCGGCCAGGCAGGGGCACACGGCATCGTGCGCGTGTTCGCCAAGTTGGCGGCGGACGACCCCCGGCAAGCCGCGTTTCATCAACTGGGGTTCAGCCAGTTCACCGGCGAGGAAATCTGGGGCAACCTGTACTTCAAGCCCCTCCAGGGCACCCGCCCCGACCGGGGCGTCCTGCGCCACCAGGAGGATCGCGACGCCTGGGACCTGTTGCAACTCTACCGGGCGGTCGCGCCGCGCGGGGTGCAACAGGCCGAGGCCCCCACCAGCAAGCAGTGGCAACTGGGTGGGGGGCGCGCAGGCGGTCTCACCGCGCAGGCCTATGTCTGGGCGGCGGATACCCCCCAGACCCGCGCCCAGGGCACGCAGTCGGGTGGCCTGGGGGGGTGGGTCCGCCTCTTGACCGGGCCAAAGGGGCACTGGATCACCTTGCTCTACCGTCCCGAACAACGGGCGCTGTGTGCCGAGGCGCTCGAATACGTGTTATGGTCGGCGCGCACCAGTGCCCCCAAGCCCATCTACATCGCGCTCCGCGAGTATCAATCGGAGATGGGCCAGGTGCTGGCGGACAATGGGTTCCACCTGTTGAGTGAACAGGCCTTATTGGTCAAATATACTGCCGTACTGGCCCGGCGGACGATGCCCCGGCTCCTGCTACAACGCGAACGCTCGCTTGTGGTCAGCGACTAACCGGCGCACGTCAGTAGACCAGCTAGGACGGTTTATGACAGACGAGATCTACGATGTAGACCACGCAACCGGCGGCGATACAGCCGGAGCGATATACGACGACGCCTATCCGGACGATCCCCGCCCGGCGGGGGAAAACGTCATCACCGACGATCTGGAAGCCCTGCTGGTGGCCCTGCCGCCGCAGATTCTGATCCGGCTCCAGGCGTTGAACAACCGGGCCAACCTGCTGGAAGTGGTAATGGACCTGGGACGCCGCCCCGAAGCGCGCTTCCACGGTCAGGAAGCGTATCTCAGCGACAAAGAAGTCACCACGGAAGATATCGACTATGTCGTCCAGCGCATCGGCAACTTCGGCGAGGACAACCGCGCCGGGATCGAGCGCACCCTGCACCGCATTTCGTGCATCCGCAATCGCAACGGGCGGGTGATCGGGCTGACCTGCCGCATCGGGCGGGCGGTCTACGGCACGATCAATATCATCCGCGATCTGGTGGAGACCGGCAAGAGCATCCTCCTGCTGGGGCCGCCAGGCGTCGGCAAGACCACCCTCCTGCGCGAGGTGGCCCGCGTGCTGTCTGACGAGTTCGGCAAGCGCGTGGTCATCGTCGATACCAGCAACGAGATCGCGGGCGATGGCGACATTCCGCACCCGTCGATCGGGCGGGCGCGGCGGATGCAGGTGCCCAGCCCCAGCGTGCAACACGCCGTGATGATCGAGGCGGTGGAAAACCACATGCCCGAAGTGATCGTCATTGACGAGATCGGCACCGAACTGGAAGCGATGGCCGCGCGCACCATTGCCGAACGCGGTGTGCAGTTGGTGGGCACCGCCCACGGCACCGCGCTCGAAAATCTGATGCTCAACCCGACGCTCTCCGACCTGATCGGCGGCATCCAGACGGTGACGCTGGGCGACGAAGAGGCGCGACGGCGCGGCACGCAGAAGTCGGTGCTGGAACGCAAAGCCCCGCCCACATTCGATATGATGGTCGAAATCCTGGACCGTGATCGGGTGGCGGTCCACCTGGATGTGGCCGAGGTGGTCGACTCGATCCTGCGCGGGATGCCCCTCCCGCCGGAGATCCGCGAGCGCCGCGCCGACGGGCGGATCATCACCCGCGAGGGGCACTTCACCCCGGCGCGGGACGGCAACGGGAATGGTGGCCCCCACGGCGGGCGGGACAACGGTCCCCACGGGGGCCGTGATGGTGGACGCGATGGTGGCCCCCGTGGGCGGCGTGACGACCGCCGGGGTGGGGGCCGGGCGGCGACCGGGGCCGGGAACGGCGCGGGCGCGGGGTTCGAGCGGCTCAGCGGCGGGTCCGGCTCACGCTCTCCGATGGGCAACCTGATGTCGATGTCCAGCATGTCGCCAGGGCCACGCCGTATCACGGGCGGTGGGGCGACGACGGCGCTGGCGGGCGGGGACTACTACAGCGAACGGGCGGCCCGGCGCACCCCGGCCAGCCGCTACGCCGCGCCTGCCTGGGATGACGAGGCCGAGGAGGACGAGCCGGAAACGGAGCTAACCCCGGCCCGCGCCACCCCGGCGACCCCTACCCCCATGCTGGGGCGCAAACCGGGTACGCCGGGCAGCGCCACCAAACCGCTGCGGATCTACCCGTTCGGGGTGAGCCGTGCCCGCCTGGAACAGACGGTGGCGCTGCTGGGGGTGCCCGTCGCGCTGGCCCGCGATACCAGCGACGCCGATATCGTCCTGACCCTGAAGAATTACTACAAGAAGAAGCCGCCCGCCTTGCGCGCCGCCGAGGGCGAGGGCCTGCCCGTCTATGTGCTGAAGAGCAACACCGCCAGCCAGATGCAGCAGATCCTGGCGAGCATCTTCGAGCTACCGCCAACGGGCCTCGCCGCACCGATGGGCGGCACCGGGGGCGACGAGGACGGCGAAGATGATCCGCTCACCGCCGCCCTGGTCGAAACCGAAGAGGCGATCACCCATGTGCTGGAGAGTGCCCAGGCGGTCGAATTGCCCCCGGCCAACGCCTACATCCGCCGCCTGCAACACCAGATGGCCGAACGCTACAACCTCGGCTCGCAAAGCCGGGGCCGTGAGCCGAACCGCCGCGTGCGGATCTACCGGGCTGATGCGTGAAACGGGAAACGGGAAACGGGAAACGTGACGAGGCGTCGGGGATCAGGGATCAGGGGTCAGGGGTCAGATTTACGCAATACGCAATACGAGTCACGCATCACGCATCACGTTTCACGCTTCACGCTTCCCGTTTCACGTTTTCCGCCTCGTGCGCGGGCCTGCATCTTGTGCTATAATACGTCTCAATATGAAGCTGATTTTCGCCGTGGTTCAAGGGGAAGATGTGGACGCGCTGATGCGGGCGTTGACGGCAGCGAAATTTCGCCTGACGGTCATCGACAGTGTCGGCGGCTTCCTGCGGGAGCGCAACGCGACGCTGATGATCGGTTGCGATGATGCGCGCCTGGACGAACTCTGGCGGGTTATTACGGCTACCTGCCATACCCGGGTCGATTTTATCAGCCCCTATACGCCGGCTATGGGGCCGGGCGACATGTACCTGTCGCAACCGGTGGAGGTACAGGTTGGCGGGGCGACCGTCTGGGTCCTGAACGTGGAACGGTTCGAGCCGTTATAACCCGGCCACAACCGGGGCAGGGGGAACGTGACACCGCATAGGGGCGGGCTGTTGCGACGACCCGTGTTGTGGCACCCGACGAGAGGAGCTAGTAATGAGTTGTCCATTCGCTGGCCTGGCGACCCGTTACACCGCAAGCGGCGAGCGTGTGACCGTTCGCATCTGCGCGGCAGTGCCCTATGAGCGCAACGAGGACCCGGACGATCTGCCGCTGCCGAGTGTCTGCTTCAGCGACACCGCCTACAAGCAGTGCTACCACTATCGCACCATGATCAAGCGCAAAGAGATCGCCCAACGCCTGGGGGTTGGGGCACCCCTGCTGATCGGCCCGCCTGTCCCCGATCCGGCTGCCGAGCTGACCGAGTTCCGGTTCGACGCCTCTTCCTGATCCTCGCCCGGTTCTGGAGCCTTCTGTTCATGCCCATCGCCAGCCCTGTCGCTCCCCAGATTCCCCTTCCCGACCTCAGCCCGCTGCTGCCTGCCGTGCAGTTCGCCTTGTCGTGCCTGGGGGCCTACTTCGTCGCCTTCACCCTGGCCCTGGTCATCTGGACGTTCCGCGACATCAGCGCCCGTACCCGCGACCTGATCGCTATCGTGCTGGCGACAGTGCTGGTCGCCGTGTTCAACGTGCCGGGCTTATTGGTCTACCTGATGCTGCGCCCGCGTGAGACCCTGGCCGAGTCGTATGAGCGCTCGCTCGAAGAAGAATACCTGTTGCAGGACATCGAGGACGCCGAGGTCTGCCGCGCCTGCAAGCGCCGGGTCCAGCCTGATTTCCTCTTTTGCCCCCATTGTCGCACCCGCCTGCGCCGCGAGTGCGAAGGCTGCGGCCAGCCGGTGAGCCTGCGCTGGGTAGCCTGTCCCTACTGTGGACGGCCCCAGGCCCCCGGTGCCCGTCCCGAAGCCCGCCCCACCGGCACCCTGCCCACCCCGTCCCCCGTCGCCCGCCCACCCGCCACCGAATCGCCCATGCGCCAGCCGGGCGGGTAGGGCGGTGAGAAATCTCGAAACCATCCAAATAGCCGGTTGCTCTTATATCCCGCTAAAGAATTATAAGTCACCTTTCGTCTAAGTATTTAACATACGGATAGTTTCATGCGCAAGCATGGTTCCGCCATTTTGTTTGATGCACGCGCACGCTTGTTTGGATGCAATGGCCGAGGCCGTATGGTATAATCAACGTTGCAGCATCCGCGTCCCCAATATCCTCAAGAATTGAACCGAACACGGGTTGGCGCTGTGTTCTAGAATAACGAGGACCGTAATGCTTATATCCTGGCAACACCAACCCCTCGCTCACATCGATCCGGCTATGGCAGACTCGACAGGTCATCTGCCATCCCCCGCGTCTCACCCGGTAGCCGTGCCGGGGGCGGAGGGGCCGCGCCAGGACCTGTCCCAGCGGATGGCTGTGCCCCGCGAGAGGAGACCGGCTATGCTCGCCGCCGACGCCTTGTTCGACGTCCCGGAGACCGGACCTTCCCCTGCTGTGCCTGTGTGCGAGGATATGGTATTGGTGCAACGGGTGCAGGCCGGTGACATGGCCGCCTTTGAGGCCCTGTTCCACAAGTACAAGAATGTCATCTATCGCACTGCCCTGGCGATCACCCGTGACTCGGGCATCGCCGAGGAAGTCTTGCAGGACTGCTTCTACAAGACCTACCTGAACATCCACCGCATCCACGGCGACACCCCGTTGTCACCCTGGCTGCACCGGGTGGCGGTGAACCTGAGTTGTAACGCGCTGAAGAAGCGCCGCTTCTGGCTGGAACCGCTGGAAAACCTGGCCGAACGGCTCTTCAGCGACCCGCATCATTCGCCCGAACATGTGGCCGAGCAGCGCGACTTGCAGAGCGTCATTCGCACCCTGATCGAGGCGCTCCCGGTGAAGCACCGCGTCGTCGTCGTGCTGCACTACATGCAAGACTTTTCGCTGCCGGAAATCGCTCAGATGTTGAACTGTCCTGTGGGCACCGTGAAATCACGCCTGCACTACGCCCGCAAGGTGCTCAAAGAAGGGCTGGAGGCCCGCTACCGAGCCGAGCAAGATGCGACCGTCGATCTCGCTCGCCTGGTTCGTAACGATAGCGCATATGAAACGTCTATATAAACGTCTATATAGAAATAAGACCCAGGGCACAATGGGGTGTCTGGTCGGGAGAGTTACCGCGATGTCAGACACCTCCGCCCGCCGTAAATTACGCCGTGCCATGGCCGATCAACAGGCCGAAACCCTGGCGCGCTACGTCTTACGTAGCGACTCGGGTAGCGCCCAGCCGTCCGACGAAGTCTGGACCCGGTTGCAGGCGCGGGTCGGCACCACCCCCCGCCCGGTGCGCCCGGTCCTGCCGCCGCCTTCCCGCCTGGTCCTCTGGTGGCGCAGCTTTATGACGGCGGCCCCCGCGATGTCGGCCCGGCTGTCTTCCGTGAGCGCCGCGGCCTTGCTGTTGATCATGCTGGCCCACGGCACCCTGAGCACGCTCAGCCCTGCCGACGGCCCCACGCCTGGCTCCTCGGGCGTGCGTGCCCCGTATGATGCCCTCACGATTGTCGAGCGCCGGCTGGATCCGCTGGAAGTAGACACCAGCCAGGAGGATCTACGCTTCGAAGAGCTGCGGGTGCGTCCGCGGCGGGCGACGATCGCAGTGCGCCAGGATGCCGTCGTGCATCCGGTTTATCCGCCGCCCGATGCCCCGGTGGAGAGCAGCAGTGCCCCGGTGACGGAGAAGGAAAACTCCAGCACCCTCGTGCCGCCGCAAAGCATCTCGCCCAACCAGTCAGCGGTATGGACCGGCGTCCCCGACACTGGCGGGACTCCCTATGCAGGCGCGACAGTGCGCTAGCGGCGGAATATTTCAGCTTGTTGAACTTGCCTGTAACCTGGCAGGGTATGGTATAATTGTATATTAACGCTGCTGCCCGGCCTCGTGCCGGGCGCGGCGCTTCTACCGCTGATTTTTAGGGCGGCCCGGGAGCCGCAGTGGGACTTAGAGGAGATTTGTTCATGGTCGATGTGCGCAGTATTGGCGAACGGGTCGTGCGGAACGTGGAGAAGGTCATTGTCGGCAAGCACCAGGAGGTGCAATTGACCTTGCTCGCGTTGCTCTGCCGGGGCCATATTTTGATCGAAGATGTGCCGGGGGTGGGCAAGACGATGCTGGCGAAGGCGATTGCGCGTTCGCTCGGCTGCTCGTTCAAACGGATCCAGTTTACCCCTGACCTGTTGCCAACCGACGTGACCGGCGTGTCGGTCTATAACCAGAAGACCGGCGAGTTTGAATATCGTCCCGGCCCGGTCATGGCCCAGATCGTCCTTACCGACGAGATCAACCGCGCCACCCCCAAGACCCAGTCCGCATTGCTGGAAGCGATGGAAGAGCGCCAGGTGACGGTGGACGGGGTGACCTATACCCTGCCCGATCCGTTCATCGTGCTGGCGACGCAAAACCCGATCGAATACGAAGGCACCTTCCCGCTGCCCGAAGCGCAACTGGATCGCTTCCTGATGCGCATCTCCCTGGGCTATCCGACCAAGGCCGACGAGATCGACATCCTGGAGCGCCAGCAGCAAAGTCACCCGCTGGAGAGCCTGACCCAGGTGGTGGAATCCCGCGACCTGATCGCGGCCCAGCAGGCAATCAAGAATATCTATGTGGACCGGCTGATCAAGGAATACATCGTCAACGTGGTCGAAGAGACCCGCCACCACGACGAAGTCTACCTGGGGGCCAGCCCGCGCGGTTCGCTCGGCCTCTATCGCTCGTCCCAGGCCCGCGCCGCAATGGAAGGCCGCGACTTTGTCATCCCCGACGACGTGAAAGCCCTGGCCGAGATCACCCTGGCCCACCGCATCATCGTCAGCCCGTCGGCGCGGATCAAGAACACCGACTCGCGGCTGATCATCGGGGATATCCTGGCGCGGGTGCCCGTGCCGGGGGGCCGCATGAGCGCCCCGGCGGCGCGGTAGGGAACGAGTGGTCAGTGGTCAGTGGTCAGTGATCAGTGATCAGTGATTATTTCATGGCTACCCTCTGACCACTGACCACTGACCACTGACCACTGGTTTCGAGACACTATGAACACGAACGCATTCCGGCTGCTGCTGTTCACCGTGGGCATGTACCTGGGGGCCTGGACGTTCAACGTCCGCCTCCTCTTTTACCTGGCCTACGTGATGACGGCGGTGCTGATCGGCTCCTGGATCTGGGCGCGCATCAACCTGATGGCGTTGGACGTGCGGCGCGAGGCGCGGCAGCATCAGGTGCAGATGGGCGACACCTTTGAAGAGGTGTTCACCGTGCGCAATCGCAGCTTCTGGCCCAAGTTGTGGCTGGAGGTGCGCGACCACTCGACGCTGCCCGGTCACCAGGCCGCCGCCGTGGTGGGTTTGCGGTCGGGCAAGGCCAAGCGCTGGCGCGTGCGGACGGTCTGTCGCCGCCGGGGCCGCTATGCCCTGGGACCGCTCACCGTCGCGTCGGGCGACCCGTTCGGGCTGTTCCGTAGCTGGCGCACAGTGCCCGATATGGCCGAACTGTTGGTTTTCCCCGCCCTGGTCGCGCTCGATGCGTTCGGGGTGCCCGCCAGCGACCTGCCCGGCGGGGCACAACTCCAGCGCCGCTCCCAATCGCTGACCCCCAATGCGGCGGGCCTGCGCGACTATGTGCCGGGCGACCCCTACAACCGCATTCACTGGCCCGCGACGGCCCGCCGTCAGGCGCTGACCGTCAAGGAATTCGAGCTAGATCCCACGGTGGATGTGTGGGTGGTGCTCGACCTGGATCGCCAGGTTCACCTGACGGTGCCCCGCGCCCTGGCCGATCCGAACAGTGCGCCGCCGCTGCGCCGGACCACCCTGCTGGACGGCCCGCAACGGGGGGGTGCCCGCTCGGCGGGGGGGCGGACTGAAGAGGACGACGGCCCGCCCGTGCGCCTGGACCCCTCGACCGAAGAATATGCCGTCACCGTGGCCGCATCGGTGGCCGCCTACTTCTTGCGCCAGGACCGCGCCGTGGGGCTGATTGCCTCCGGCAGCCATCCCCTGGTCGTAGCCCCCGATCGGGGCGGGCGGCAATTGATCAAGATCCTGCGCGATCTGGCGGTGGTGCGCGCCGACGAGCACGCGCCCCTGGCCGAACTCCTGGCGGCAGAAAGTGCCCACTTTACCCGCAGTGATACTCTGATCGTCGTGACACCGTCGGCCAGCGATGTCTGGGTGGGGCCATTGGCGCACCTGAAGCACCGAGGCGTGCAAACCGCAGCAGTCCTGATCGAGCCGAGCAGCTTTGGCGGCGCGAGTAATTCGATGCTGGTGATCGGCGCGCTGGCTGCGCTCGACGTGCGGAGTTACCTCGTCAAGCGCGATGATGCCCTCGATCTGGCCCTCCACGCGCCCCGCTTCGGCCCGCGCCCCATGCGCTGATCGCCCCCAGCGTTCTCCCAACCCTGGTGAATCCCCCCGGCAGAGAGGAACTATTTGTTGCCCTCCGCCGTATATTAGATGTGTGACAATTGTTCGGCTCCCCGATCTGGCGGGCGGGGAGCGATAGGCCGGTATGAATCGACCACTGCTCTTCCTGACCGGGCTGGCCGCGCTGCTCTTTGTGGCGGGGGGTGGCCTGTCGTTTCTGCTCTATACCCTCTGGCCGCTCTTTGAGCAAGGCCGGGGCATGGCTGCGTCCGGCGACGACGTGATCGCGGCGGCGGAGCTGGGCGTCCTGGGCATCCTCGGCCTGGGGCTGGGCGGCGGGCTGCTCTGGCATGTTCGCCGGGGCTGGCAGGATCGCCGGTCGATCCCCTTCCGCGTGTCGCGCCCGATCCTGCTGGGAGCGCTGGTGCTCTTTCCCCTGGTGATCGGGGGAGGGCTGACCGTCCTGCGCCTGCCGCACACCGTGCAGGGCTATCTGTTCCCGCTGGTCCAGTTGCTGGCCGTCCTGTTGCCTGCGGTGGTCGCTCTTGGTGTGGTGGAGCGGGCCGGGCGAATGGCGACGGTGCGCCTGCTCCCGACTACCGCCGGAGGCCTGGCCGGGCGAGACAGCCGCACCGACCCCTACGGCGAACCGTTGCGGCAGGCCGTGCTGGGGCCGCCCACCTGGCGGCGGTTGCTCAGTGCGCTGGGCTGGGGCCTGACCGGCGGGGCCGCCCTGGCAATGATCCTGGAGATCGGGGCCGCAGTCGCCGCGGTCGCCCTCGTGGCGCTGTTCCTGGGCGTGACCGGGCAGGGCGGCCAGCTTGATCAATGGTTGACCGCCTTGCAGAACCCCGACACGCTGGGCAATGGCGAGGGGGCCGCCGACTTGCAGGCGCAACTCAACAACCCCCTGGTGGTGCTGGCGATGATCGCCGCCGTGGGGGTGGTCGTGCCGCTGATCGAAGAAAGCGCCAAGTCGCTGGCGGTGGCGATCCTGGGGCGGCGGCTGGGTAGCCCCCGCGACGGATTCCTCTACGGCGCGGCGGCGGGGGCCGGGTTCGGCATGTTGGAGAACGTCTTCTATAATGTGAACACGCTCGACGACTGGTGGAGCACCGCCACCTTGCGCTTTGGCACGATCCTGATGCACGCGCTGGCGAGCGGTCTGGTCGGGCTGGGCTGGTATTATGCCCTACGCCGCAAGGATCGCCGCCGCTTGCTGGGGCTGGCGCTGGCGGCAATGGCCCTGCACGGCTTGTGGAATGCTTCCCAGGTTGTTATAATCAAATTCACGGTAGACTATGCAGGGAGCGGAGATCCTTTTGCCCTCATTGCGGCGGGCAATTTGGCCGGTTGGGCGGTACTCGCCTGGAACATCGGCCTGACCGTGGTGACGGCCCTGCTCTTGATTATGATCCCCATGCGCCTGGCACGGGCCACGGTTCCAGCGCACAGCCGCACCGACCTACCACCCTATCTTTCTGCCAACGCCTCCCCCGCGCGAGCCGACTACTGATCACGGATCACGCGTCACTCGCGCCTCACTAGAAACTGATGCTTATGGAACGTGTAGCCGGATGGTTGCGTCTGCGAGAAGGCTGGCTGATGGTCGGCCTGCTGGCGTTGATGTTGTTCAGTGTTACCTGGTCGGTGCAGCGCGCCGAGTGGGCCGAAGGTCTGCGCATCCTCTCGCTGGTGACGTTGAGTGGGCTGGTCACCGGGCTGGTCCTGTGCAAGGTGCGCGGGGTGCCCCGCTTGCTCTTGCACGCCACCGGCCTGGCGATGGGCGTGCTGACCGTGTTGTGGCTGACGGCCAACCTGATCGATAGCCCCGACCTGCCGACGATCCAGGACAAAACGCAGGACCTGCTGGGCAAGATGGTCAACTGGTTTACGGCGGTCGCCAACGGCGATGTCAGCGACGACATCTGGATGTTCGTCCTCTCCATTGCCGCGCTCTCCTTCTTGCTCGCCTATTGCAGCGCCTGGTTCCTCTTCCGCTCCCGCTGGTTGTGGTGGGCGCTGATCCCCAACGGCATCGCCCTGGCGGTGAACCTGTCCTATGCCAGCACGCAGGGCCTGAACCTCTTTTTCATCCTCTACCTGATCACCGCCCTGCTGTTGATGGTGCGCTTTAATATGCTGCTGCACGAGGAGCGCTGGGACCGGGAACGGGTCAACTATTCCCCCAGCCTGCGCTGGAGCTTCCTCTGGGTGGGCAGCCTGTTCGCCGGGTTTGTCGCCGTCTCGATGTGGTTTGTCCCCCCGCAAGCGGTCAACAGCACCTTTAATGCCGCCTGGGAGCAGGTCAACGGCCCCTGGATCGACTTGCAGTCGCGCTTCAGCCGCGCCTTTTCCGGGGTGAACGGGGGCGGCAACTTCGGCTACAGCAGCTTTAATACCAGTTGGGCGCTGGGCAGTTCGCTCAACCTGGGCGATGCGATTGTGCTGCGCGTGAAGTCGGACACCCCCCTGCGCTGGCGCGTGATCACCCAGGACCAGTGGAACGGCTTTGGCTGGGGCCAGACGAACGATGCGAATCTCCAGGGACGGAACGTCTCCTCCAAGCTCTCGCTCGACGCCAACCAGCCGCTCTTTTCGGCGGATCTGGCCCGTCGCCCGATCACTATGACCTTCACCGTGGTCCAGCCCAAGCGCAATGACCAGGGCTTCAACCTCTTCGCGCCGATGCGCCCGGTCGAATCGAACCTGGCGACGCGCCTCGATGTGTCGTGGGAAGAGCGCGACGTAACGGTGAATGTGCCGGGCGACGATCCGAACACGGCCCCGCTGGAGTTGCGCCCGCTGTTGAGCCTGCTGGCCGACGTGCGCCGCACGGCGACGCAGACCCCCACCGCCGGGCAACCCCCTAGCGACACCCGGCTCTTGCAGATCGCCGGGCACGAGGATCCCGAGGTCAACACGGTCGTATCGGGCTTGCGCGATCGGGGTATTGATGTAAACTATAGCCTCGAAGATGACCGGGTGTTCCAGGTGCGGGCCAAGGGCCTGTTCCCGCAGTATGACGACATTACCGCGGTCTACAGCCAGAACCCGATCGAGCGCGGGGCGCAATACACCCTGGTGGCCGATGTCAGCACGGCGTCGGAAGAGCGCCTGCGCGCCGCCCCGACCGATTATCCCGACTGGGTACGCAAGCGCTATCTGCAACTGCCCGCTCACCAACCGGCCCGCATTGCCGACCTGGCCCGCCAGCTGGTCACCGACGCGGGGGCGACCACCCCCTATGACAAGGCGAAGGTTATCGAGAGCTATCTGCGGGCCAACTACAAGTATGATACCCACGTGACCCGCCCGCCGCCCGGCACGGACTATGTGGATTACTTCCTGTTCGATAACAAGACCGGCTTCTGCGAATACTACTCCACGGCGATGGTGGTGATGCTCCGCACGCTCGGCATCCCCGCCCGCGAGGCGACCGGCTTCGCCCCCGGCGAGCAGGACAAAGACTCCGGCGAGTACGTGGTCCGCGAGGCGTCCTCGCACGCCTGGCCCGAAGTCTACTTCCCCGAATATGGCTGGATCGAATTCGAGCCAACGCCGTCGCAGGGGGTCATCTACCGCCCGTCCACCGATGCCGACCCGAACACCAGCCCCACCGCCGCCCAACTGACCCCGGACGATCTGGGGGCCAGCCCGCACGACCACAATGTGACCGACGGGCCGGATGATACGCCGACGCCGATCCCCGGCGGCGCGGGGGGCTTCCTGAACCTGGGTGGTTCGGGGGGCGGGGCGGCTGCCGGTGGCGGCCTGCTCTTCGTGGTGGGGGGCCTGGGCCTGCTCTGGCTGGTGCGACGGCGGCAGATCGAGCGGTCCCTCGCTGCCGGAACGGTCACCACTACCGCCGCAGCCTATTACGAGCGGCTCTTGCGCTTCGCCTGGTGGATCGGGGTGCGCCCCCATCCCTCGGAGACGCCGTTCGAGTTTGCCGACGATGTGGGCCAGGAGTTGCCCGGTAGCCGCGCCTATGTCAAGTCGATCGCCCATGCCTACGTCAACGAGCGGTTTGGCCGGCACAAACTGGAGGTGGCCGACCAGCGCCAGTTGGACCAGGCCTGGGGCGAGGTGCGCCGCCGCATCGTGCGCCGCATGTCCCATGTTGGCGAACTGGTCGGACAGCTCACCCGGCGGCGCTAGGACGCCCGCCCCGCCCGCCCCGCCGCGTCACCTGACACGATGGGTCGGGCGGGAGGGGTCTGCGTTCCTGGCGCGATTCTTGCAATAGAGCGGATTAATCTTCGCGGCTCGTGGGTGGTACGCCATTGTTGCAGTATCAACCTTGCTTTCTCAAACGCGGGGGCAGTCTATGATAGCTACTGCCAACCCCCGCGTTTCTAGTGTCTGAAGAGTAGCAGTACAGTCTATGTCATCCACCCAATCCAGCGGCCTGGGCCGCACTCCCGACTCGCCCACCCGGCTTGTGCCGGCCAATAGTCCCCCGGCGGCCCGGCGGCGGTCGCGCCTCACCTGGCGACGGGTCCTGGGCTTTGCAGTGCTGGCGCTCCTGTTGGGCGTGGGCGGTTACGGCACCTGGCTGGGCTGGAGCATCTGGCAACTTGAGAATAAGATCGTCCAGCCCTTACCCCCGCCGCCCACCGAAGAACCCGGCCTATACGTTGACGGGCCGACCGAGACGCCGGAACCGACGACCGGCCTCGGCACACCGACCCGCCCGCCCCGGCCCGTTCGGTCGCCCGGACCGACCATCACCCCCGACCTGACCAAGCAGTTGCCGCCAGGCCGGGTGAACATCCTGCTGATGGGCATTGATGGGCGGGCCATCGACCCCAGCACCCCTTCGCGCAGCGACACCCTGATCCTCCTCAGCGTGGACACGGTGAAAAAGACGGCAGGCATCCTCAGTATCCCGCGCGATCTACTGATGACCGTGCCCGGCTTTGGGGTGCGCAAGGTGAATGCGGCCTATGCCATTGGCGAGTTCAACAAGTTACCGGGCGGTGGGCAGGCCCTGGCGGTGCAGACCGTCAGTCGCTTCTTCAGCAAGAACATGGGCGGGTCGATCCCGATCAAGTACTACATGACGGTGAACTTCGACGGGTTCGAGAAGGTGGTGGACACCATCGGCGGCATTGATATTAATGTACCCGAAGAGATTGACGATCCGGAATATCCCACCCCCTGGTTCGGCTATGAGCACATCCACTTCAATGCCGGGCCGCAGCATATGGACGGGGCCACGGCGCTGAAATATGCCCGCACCCGCCATGCCGACAGCGACTTTGGCCGCATCCGCCGCCAGCAACAGGTGATGCTGGCCGTGCGCCAGAAGGCGCTGGGGCTAAACCTGCTCCCGCAACTACCGGGGTTAATCGACCAGTTCAGCGGGATGGTCGAAACCAACATGGACTTCAATACCCAGATGGGCTTTGCCCAACTCGCGGCCAGCCTCAACAGCAACGATATTTACACCATGCGCATCGGCAGCGATCTGGTGACCAGCGTGGACGATCCTTACGAGTCCAAGCCGGGCAAGCCGGTCGAGGCGCTGCAACTGGACTGGACGACGGCCCGCCCGCTGCTGGATGAATTCTTCGGGCGCACTCCCCGCACCACGTTGCTCTCCGGCCTCGATGCTAGCACCCCCACCGCTGTGGGGTCGCGCACCCCGGTCGCGCTGACCCCCCAGCGCACCCCGACGAGCCGCGCGAAGTAGGGATAGGGGATGGTGATGAAGTTTGAGGTTTGAGGTTTAAGGTTTGAAGTGACGGGACATGCTATTTCTCGTCACCTCTCGCGCAAACTTCAGACCTCAAACTTCAAACTTCAGACCTCAAACTTCATGCCCCCATCCCCCATCCCCCGGGTATATGAAGTTTTAACTTGACACCCTCGGAGAACGGACAGTATACTCAAGGCGCAGGAGTAGTGACGCTGCCCGGCTACCTCGACCCCACCCTTTGTAGAAGCAAGCTGCATGGCCCGCGCAACGGCGAAAGCCACCACCCCCCCGTCCAAAACGGCGTCCCCGCGCCCCCCGGCTGAGGCCACCCCGGCCCCGGCAACCGGGCGTGCCCGCCGCGACATTTTCGAGGCGACCTGGACGCTTTTTTGCTCGGTGCGCTTCGCCGTCATCCAGATTCTGGTGCTGGCGGTGGCGACGACGATCGGCACGCTGATCCCGCAGATGCCGGTCGGGCTGCGCGACTTCCCCAGCGATTACGCCGCCTTCATCACCGACATGCACACCCGCTTCGGGGCCTTCAGTGACGCGATGCTGTGGAGCGGCCTGTTCGACCTCTACAACAGTTTCTGGTTCCGCCTGCTGATCATCATCCAGATCTACAGCATCATCGCCTGCACGCTTAACCGCTGGGGGCCGATCTGGCGGCAGATCAACCCGGCCTCGCTCCGCAGCAACGAGTCGTTCCTGCGGACGATGAGCGAGCGGGCTACGTTCGGCGGCGTGCCCCTGGAGCCGGGGGCGGCAGCGGGGGCGCTGCGGGCGGCGCTGCGCCGCAGCCGTTACCGGGTGCTGGAGGAAACCGACCCGGCAGACGGCACCGTCTACCTCTACGCCGACCGGGACCGCTGGTCGAAGCTGGTCACCTTCGTCAGCCACGCCGCGCTGGTCATGCTGATCGTCACGGCGGCGTTCATGGCCTCCTCCGGCTGGCGCGAGCAGGGCCTCCTCTTCCTGCCCCATACCCCGGTGAACGTGGGCCACGGCACAAGCTGGAGCGTCCGCAGCGATGCGTTTGAGATGCAATATTATCCCGGCACCAGCAGCGTGCAGGAGTTCTGGACCACCCTGAGCGTGTTGAAGGCCGACACCGTAGTCGAGACGAAGCGCATCCGGGTGAACGATCCCCTGCGCTACGAGGGGATCAACTACTTCCTGGTCAGCACGCAGACGGTCGCCTCGATCCTTGCCACCACACCGGCGGGCGCGCCCTTGCCGCTGAACCGGATGGGCCAGACTGGCCCGATCACCGAGACGACCGGCAGCGCGCTCGACCCGGTGTTGCTGACCTTCGGCTTCACCTCCGAGGAAAATCTGCCGATGGACTTTGTACAGGTGCGCCGGGCGAACACCGACACGGTCACCTTACAGGTGTTGCAGTACACCGACGTGGCCCGTGCCCCCGGCGAAGCGCCGCCGCTCTTTGTGCGCGCCTATGTCGGCCAGAATTTCGACAAATCGTATTACAATGACTTTGTGCCCCGTAGCGGCGATCTGGTCATCCCCGAATTGCCCGATCTGCGCTTCTCGCTCAAGGGCGACATCGCCCCGATCCTGGAAGTGGCAAAGGACTCGGACCTGTTCCCGATTATTTTCTGGTTCAGCCTGATGGCGGGCGGCTTTGCCATCTCGCTCTATATCACCTACCAACGCTGCTGGGTGCGGATCACCCGGCGCGACGAGGCCGGGGCGGCCTGTGATGTCATGATGGGCGGCCTGACCGACCGGAACAAGGTCGCCTTTGAACGGGAGTTTGAGCGGCTGGCGGGACGTGCCCGCGATGCCCTCGCAGGGGCCGTCACCAACGGCTAACAGGAGGCGGACAATGAGTCCTACCGAAGAAACAGTCACCGTCATCGCCTACGTGTTCTTCCTGCTCAGCCTGCTGGGCTACTGCGGCCACCTGCTGGCCCAGATGGCCGCACAACGGCAGCCGGTCCACGCGGTCGCGGGCGGCTTGCAGCCTGCCGGGGCGGGCGCGGGCACCGGCACGGTGACCCTGAGCGGGGGGGAGGGGCGGGCCTCGGCAGGCACCGGGGCCGCCACAGGCTGGCCGTGGGCCGGGCGGGCCGGAGTGGGCTTCCTGGTGCTGGCCTGGGTGTTCCTGACCGCAGCGGTCGGCCTGCGCTGGGTCAGCGCCGACCACCCGCCCTATGTCAGCCTCTACGACATCACCACCATGCTGGTCTGGGGCACGACCACGATTTACCTGCTCCTGTTCGAGCTATGGATGAAGACCCGCGCTGTCGGTGCGTTCGTCGTCTTCATCATCTTCTTGCTGCACAGCTATGCCGTGCTGCTGATCCCCGACTCGATGAAGGAGACGGCCCCGTTGGTGCCCGCCCTGCGCGACCCGTTCCTGGTGGTCCACGTCTCCATCGCCATCTTCTCCTACAGTGCCTTCACCGTGGCGGCGGGGGCGGCCCTGCTCTATCTGGTGAAATATTATGGACTGGGTGGGTGGACGCGGGTGCTGCCTTCGACCGCGCTGGCCGATGAGTTTATCTTCCGCGCGGTGGCGATTGGCTTCCCGCTGCAAAGCCTGGTGCTGGTCACCGGGGCCTACTGGGCGCAGCACGCCTGGGCGAAGGCCTGGAGCTGGGATCCGAAAGAGATCTGGGCACTGATCACCTGGCTGACCTATGCCGCCTTCCTCCACGTGCGCGTGCAGCGCGGCTGGCGCGGCTCCACGATGGCCTGGCTGGCGCTGGTCGGCTTCGCCGTGGTGATGATCACCTTTGTCGGGGTGAACTGGCTCGTCTCGGTCTTTGGCCTTTCCAGTATGCACACCTATTCGGGCGAGAACCTGCCCGGCCAGGCGCTCTTCCTGCTCTTCCTGGGGGTGCTGGTGGCCCTGGTCGGCGGCATCATCTGGAAGGATGTGCGCCGCCGCCGCAAGATGAACAGCACGCAGGTGGCCCAGGCGATTGCCGCCAAAGAAGACGCCATCTAGCGTTTTAATTGCACCACAAAGCACACGAAGGGCACGAAGTTAAATAGCTTCGTGCCCTTCGTGTATTCGTAGTACCCCATCTAATCCTCTACTGTACATGGGCATTATCCAACTTTATCCAGACATAATTAAACAGAGATCACAACCAGTCTCTTGTGCCGCAGCAAGCATGTCCAAAGCTGACTTATAAGCTCTTTGAATTTTCTCTATTGTATTCAATGGCTCCTGTAAATCCACTAACCGAGGTTCTTCTTTCAGCAGCATGCCCAAGAGCCTATCAATATTTTCGATATCTAGCCATCCTGCTTCCCCACCAGTGGAGTAGGGGTGAAATTCAGCCCAATATTCGACGCTTGGTTCCAGCCGTCCTTCCAATAAAGGATGCTTAAGTAACCAAGCTTGAGCAAAACGTGAGAAACTGAAACCGTGGATTAATAGGTTCCTATCCTGATCTTGCCAGCCGAGCCTGCTGAGGATTTCATTTAGGAACTCCCACTCGCTTACGAGGCCTAGATCCCCAGGATTTGATTTGAATGCATCGTACAATATTAGGAAAAGCCAGAAAAAAGTGTCTTCTGCACTCTCAGGATGATCTACAGGAAATAATTTCAAGATCGAGGCTTTATCCCAACTGCCGTATTCAATAGCGAGATTCTGTACACGAGGGATACTCTCGTAAAGTTGCATAGCATCAGCGCATAGTTGAGGATATCCGTTACTGCTTGTTGCCAGCGCTTCAAGATAAGGTGTTACTGCAGCATCAAATTCTTCCAACTTGAATAGATAGGCATCTTGAAGGATCGACATATATGCACCTTTATATCACCGGCTTTAGAATAGCACCCCATCTAAATTGTAGTCATGCTTGGCTTAATGCACTAATTTGTGCCCACCCGATATCAGACCACTGTTAGACGGGGTGCCTTTCGTGTTCTTCGGGGTGAATAAAATTTACTCCAGCGGTTCGACCCGCCCGTAGATGCTGAGATGCTTGCGGTATTTCTTGGGCAGGGCGGCGAGGGGCACCACCGGCTCGTTGTCGCCGGTGGAGCGGGCCAGCAGCAGGGCCTGGCTATCGACCGGGGCTGCGTCGGGCGGCGGGAGACGGCGGGTATAGCTGCCATCCGCCTGGAGGATGCGGCTCTTGGCCGTGTCGCGCAGGTACGCTTCCAGCACGTCATTGATCAGGTAATTGCGGATTGCGTCATCCTGCACCGGGACGAGGGTTTCCACGCGGTTATCGAGGTTGCGCGGCATCAGGTCGGCGCTGCCCATCAGCAACTCTTCGTCGCCGCCGTTGCGGAAGTAGTAGAGGCGGCTGTGTTCGAGGAAGCGCCCGACGATGCTGATCACCCGGATGTTCTCGCTCACACCAGGCACGCCGGGCCGCAGGCAGCACATGCCGCGCACGATCAGGTCCGCCTGCACGCCCGTCTGGGACGCCCGGTAGAGCGCCTCGATAAAGGCCGGGTCGGTCAGCCCATTCATCTTGAAGATCAGCCGCCCGTCACCATGCTTGCGCTGCCGCTTGATCTCGCGCTCGATGCGGGCCAGCAACCCGGCCCGCAGGCTGATCGGGGCGACCAGCAACGTGCGGTAGACCGTCTGCTTGGAATAGCCGGTCAGGTAGTTGAACAGTTCCGACGCATCCGCCCCGATCTCCGGGCGGACGGTGAGTAGACCCACGTCGGTGTAGCCACGAGCCGTGGCCGGGTTATAGTTGCCAGTGCCCAGGTGGACATAGCGGCGGATGCCCTCGCCCTCCTTGCGCACTACCAGCGCCACCTTGCAGTGCGTCTTGAGGCCGAGCAACCCGTAGGTGACATGGACGCCCGCCTGCTCCAGTGCCCGCGCCCACTCGATGTTGTTCTCCTCATCGAAGCGCGCTTTCAATTCGACCAGCACGGCGACTTGCTTGCCTGCCTCGGCGGCTTCCAGCAGTGCCTCGACAATGGGCGAGTGGCTACCCACCCGGTAGAGCGTTTGCTTGATCGCCAGCACGTTCGGGTCGGTCGCTGCGGCGCGGATAAAGTCCACCACCGGGGCAAACGAGTCGAACGGATGGTGGAGCATGATATCGCCCTGCTGGATGGCGGAAAAGATGTCGCGGTCCCCGCGCAGCACGGCGGGCACGCGCTGGATGAACGAGGCGTCCTTCAGGTCGGGCCGGTCCAGCTTCGTCAGATCGTACAGGTCGCTGAGGCCGAGCGGGCCGCTGACCGGGTAGATATCGTTGTCGTCGAGTTCCAGGTTGTCGGCCAGCAGGGTGCGAATGTCGTGGGGCAGGCCGGGATTGTGGCACAGGGCCACGGTGGACCCGAAGCGGCGGCGGGCCAGGCTGCGCTCGATCGTTTCCAGCAGGTCGGCAGCCTCCAACTCCTGGATCTCCAGGTCGGCATCGCGGATCACGCGGAAGGGATGCACCTCGATCAGTTGCATTTCGGGGAAAAGCATTCCCAGGTGGGCGGCCAGTACCTGTTCGAGCCAGACAAACGCGCTGGCGCGGTGCCGCCCCTCTGGCTTGTCGGAGGGCACGGGCACCAGCCGGGGCAGCACGTTCGGCACCTTAACGCGGGCGAAGCGGCGCTGCCCGTCGGGGTCGAGCAGTTCAACCGCCAGGTTCAGGCTGAGGTTCGAGATGTGCGGGAAGGGATGGCCGGGATCGACCGCCAGCGGGGTGCAGACCGGGAAGACCATCCGCTCGAAATATTCGCGCATGGCCCGCTGCTGGGCGACGTTCAGGTCGGTGTAGTTTAGCACCTGGATGCCCTGCGCGGCCAGCGCGGGTTGCAACGCCTCGCGCCAGAGGGCCGCCTGGGCCTCCAGCATCGGGATCAGCCGCCCGCGCATGGCGACCAGCTCCTCATAGGGCGACATGCCGTCGGGGCTTTTTTCGACCACCCCGCTCTTGACCTGTTCGCGGATCCCTGATACCCGGACCATGAAGAATTCGTCCAGGTTGGACTGGGTGATGGTCAGGAACTTGAGCCGTTCCAGCAGCAAGTTCCGCTCGTCGAACGCTTCTTCCAGCACCCGCCCATTGAACTCGATCCAGCTCAACTCGCGGTTGATATAGAGCGAGGGCTTGAGCATGGGCGGTTGGAAGACCAGCACGGGGCTGGGTTCGGTTGCGGTAATTTCTTCTGCCGACATCGGATCGTTCCTCTCTAGATCACACCCAGTCGCGCCAACCGGAGCACCGCCCCTTCGCGGATTCCATAGGCCGCCACAACGAGGGCCGGGGCCTGGTAGCCCCTCAACACTTCGCGCAACACCAACATGCCGGGCAGCAATAATCGTGCCCGCTCCGGGTCCATCGCGTAGAAGGCGGCGAGGACCTCGGCGGAGCGGTTCCGCACGGCGGCCAACCCCTCCTCCAGACGGGTCGCCGGGAAGGGCACCCCCAGCCGCTCCCCGACCACCTGGGGAACCCGCCGGGCCATGCCACCAATGGCAATGGCCGTAGTGATCACCCGGTCGGGGTGGGGCAGGACGGGCGGCAGGATGGTCGCCAGGGCGGCGGTCAGCGCGGCTTCTTCGGTGGGGGTCGGCGGGTCGCTGGGCAAGAACTCACCGATCAGCCGGGCCGCTCCCAGCGGCAGCGAGATGCTGCTCTCCAGCCGTTCGCCCGGTCCCACCCCCACCTGCATACTGCCCCCCCCGATATCCACCACCACATGCCAGCCGGGGCTGGGGATCACGGCTTCGGCCCCCACAAAGGCCAGCGCCGCCTCGTGCTCGGGCGATAGCACCTGGATCGGCAAGCCGGTGGCCCGGGTGATCGCCGCACACACGGCGTTGCGGTTGCGGGCGGCCCGGATCGCCTGGGTGGCGATGAGATGCACTCGAGGCACTCCCGCTTCGGTCGCGGTGGCCTGGTACTCCTGGAGCTTAAGCAGGGTCGCCCGCAGCTTCTCGCGGCTGATCTCGCCGCTCCCGATCACCTCGCGCCCAAGATACAGCCCCGTGCTGGCATCCACCAGGGGGACGATGGTGTGCCCGTCCGACCGGGCCACCAGCAGATGCACCGTATTGCTGCCAATATCCACCACACCGAAGATCGGGTCCGCCACCATGCCTCCTTGTGCCCTCGCCTATCCCCTCTATCTTATCACAACCGCCCGCCGCCGGGTAGGGGACGACGAGCAATGAGCAATGAGCGATGAGCGATGAGCAATGAGCGATGAGCGATGAGGTAGCGGTCAACCGTCATGGATTACCCATACTGTCATCCTGAGCGCAGCGAAGGATCTTGTTGGCAGTCAATGATCCTTCGGGAAGATCCCGATTACTCCCCAACGACTGTATACCCCGGCGAAGATCCTTCGCTGCGCTCAGGATGACAGCGTCTCATGGCTCAATCCGCATCGCTCGTCGCTCATCCCGCGCCCCCAGCGTTCGTCCCTCATCGCGCACCGCTCGCCGCTCGTCCCTCCTGGCTCATTGCTCGTCGCTCATCACCCATCACTCATCACTCATCACTCATTGCTCGTCCCTCGTCCGCGCCAGCGCCACGTAGAGGCGCAGCGTGTAATAGGCCATCGCCAGGGAGAGGAGCAGGCCGAGGGGGCCATCGCGCCAGCCCGCCAGGGTGAGATAGCGGCGGCGAAACTCGCGCAGGGGTTGGAGGACGAAGTTCTGCGGTTTGGCGCGGATGCCCCGTGCCGCCTGCGTCCGCGCCTCATGGGCGGTGTAGGCGCGCTGCTTGGCGGTGAACTGCGCCCAGGTAGCATAGTTGTAGTGAACCAGCGGCTCGTGGAGGTAGACGAGCGTACCCGTGACCGCCGCGACCTCGTGGACGGCGCGGTCCTCGTCGTAGCGTGCCCCGGCGCGGCGCAGGAGGCGCAACTGGTAGTCGGGTGACCAGCCCGCGTGGCGTACCTCGTGGCCGAACATGAAGTTGCGGCGCGGCACCCAGGCCCCCCCGATCTCATCACCCGCCGCGATCATCCGGCGCACCTCGGCGGCCAGGGCCGGGGTCATGCGCTCGTCGGGGTCGATAAACAAGACCCAGGTGCCCTGGCAGCGCTCCAGTGCCCGGTTGCGCTGCGCCGAGAAGTTGACGAACGCGCTGCGGCTGACCTGCGGAGTGTAGCGGCGAGCGATGGCCTCCAGCGTGGCGGGCGCACGGCTGTCGAGCAACACCACCAGTTCGCCCCCCGGCGGCGTGGTCAGGGCCGCCACGCTATCGAGGCAGGCCGCGAGATGTTGCACCTCGTCCCGCGCCAGTAGCGCCACCGTCAGCGCCGGGGCCTGGCCCGCCGCATTCTTTACCGAAGCATCCAAAATCTAAAATCCAAAATCTAAAATCGAAAGATCGTGGCAGCGGCACGGCGGCGCGAGGTTGCCGTGTCAGGGTCCAGATCGCCCTGCGCTGCCGCCCGCCACAGCCGGAAGGACCGCCAGAGCATCCCCAACCGTACCAGCAGCCGTACCATCGCCTGGTAGACCGGACCGTGGTAGCGGCGGAAGAAGCGATAGCGGGCGCGCCACAGCTCGATGAACATCCAGTCGGGCACCTGGCGGGTGCTCTGCCCCCCGTAGTGGATGATCCGCGCCTCCGGCACCTGCCAGATCATCCACCCGGCCTGGTGGATGCGCCAGCACCAATCGACCTCTTCGGCGTACATGAAGTAGTCTTCGTCAAACCCGCCGGTCGCTTCCCATATTTCGTGCCGCACCAGTAGCGCCGCCCCCAGGGGGTGATCGATGGAGAACGGCCCGGTGGCCTGGGGTTCGCGGCGATAGCGCCCGTTCAGCGCCGAGTCCATCAGCCGGGGATGCACCGGGAACAGATCGAGCGCCACTTGCAGGAGGCCGGGGAAGCGGAAGGCGTTGCGTTGCAGGCTGCCGTCCGGGTTGAGCAGGCGCGGTGCCGCCAGCCCTACGCGGGGATGCGCCTCCAGGAAGCCGACCAGCGCCTCCAGCGCGCCCGGCAGCACCACGGTGTCGGGGTTGAGCAAGAGGATATAGCGGCCACTGGCGGCGGCCATGCCCTGGTTGTTAGCCGCCCCGAACCCTCGGTTCGCCAGATTAGCGATCAGCCGCACGGCGGGGTATTGGTCGCGGACCAGATCGGGGGTCCCATCGCTCGAGGCGTTATCGACCACGATCACCTCGGCCCAGGTGCGTTCCCATTCCGGGCGCAATGATTCCAGGCACGTCTGCAACAGGTCGCGGACGTTCCAACTCACGATTACGATAGACAGGTCCACTGACGTGTGCTCCGTTGAGGGCAGCGTAGCTCCTCCTGTACGCTGCCCGCGCCGATTACCGAGGGGTGCGCGGTCCTCCAGGTGCGCCGGGTCCTGGCGCGGCCAGAGGGCAGCACAGGGACCCGTGGAATGCCCCCAGGCAGCGGTGTGCGGCTCGATCAGGGGGCGGTGAGGGTATGCGCGGCCTCGATATTGCCATTGCGGTCCACTGCCCGGTAGGTAATAGTGGAGTTCGTGGCAACGACCACAGGTGTAGTGTATCGCGTATAGGCTCCGTTGTCCAGTTTGTATTCGATTCCGGCCACGCCGACATTATCCCAGGCGTTGAGGTACAGTCGCAGCCCATGCGGTGTTGTGCCTGTTTGCAGGGCGACGCTGACAGGGGGTACCATGTCGGTGAAGTCGTAGGTGGCGGCATAGCTGCCAGCGGCCAGCTTGGTCTGCCCGCTTATGGATGGGTGGAAGTAGTCGCGAGTCGAGATATCGCTGGGGATGAAGGCGGTGTTGAAGACGGCGTTGTTGTCGAAGCGGCAATGGATATTCGTGGCGCACACGTTCGCCAGCTCTGTGTTGTAATCCACCACCCGCTGCCGCACCCGCGCCCGCCGGGCCACATCCACCGGGTCGATGGACGTGGGGTTCGCCAGCATCGACTGGCAAATGTTGAACAGGCTCCAGGTGGAGCGGGCGCTGGCGTTGTCTTTGAGAATGTTCCAGAGGTTATAGATATCGGGGATGCTCAGGACAAAGATGCGCGTGTTCGGAGAGCCGGCGGCCAGAGCATCCAGTGCCGTCTGGAACTGGGTGTGAAAGGTCGCCACCGGCGTCATCGCCTGTTCGGTCGCGGTGCAGGCGTCGTTCGCCCCCAGCAGGATCGTGACATATCCCACTTGCTGAGGGTTGACGTTGGCGATCTGGCCGCTCAGGTCCACCATCTGTGCGCCCGTCACCGCGTCGTTGTAATTGTGCCCGCTGATCGCCGGGTTCGCGGCCAGGATGCGCACGTAGTGGGTATTGATCGTGGTGCTGGTGCCGGTGGACCAGGAATTGGCGGGCGCATCGGTGAAGGGGATGGTGCCGGTGTTGAACCCGCGCGTGATCGAATCGCCGGTGGACGCCATCGCGTTCGGCCAGCCCACCACCGCCGGGTCGGGCGGTAGCTTCCCCATGGCCCCGGCCTCCTGCGGCACACCGAGTAGCCCCACCAGCCAGAGCGCCCCGATCAGCAGGGTCAGTCCCCGTGTCCCCGTTAGCTTGCGATACATCCTCAGATCCTCCCATATAAGCGGCCACCAATCATGTGACGGACATCTCCTAGTCTACCGCAGTACAAGCCCGGCGTCAATCGCGCCGGGCGGCAGATCGGGGGCGGGTCTGGTCGGATGTACCCTCATGCGCGCTGCCGCCAGCTTCAGCCCCTCCGGGGCTTATATTCATACCTATGGGGCATGGTTCTGCCCGAAGATGACAGGGATCGGTGTTGCACGCTCTGGTGGCGTGGATCGTGGGCGAACCGCAGCCGCTCCTGACCAACTCGCGCCGGCGATTGCACGGGCGGGGGGATTGTGGTACACTAAGCGAGGTGCGCCTGTGGGTTCTTTCATCAGATCATCGGCAGATCCTCGGCGTGGCGCAAAGGTGCTGGACAACGACCGTCCCGGCCTGCGCCCCCTTTATTTTCCAGCAGGTTCATGTTACAAGGAGCAGTTTTCTTTATGATCGGCGATCAGACGGGGCAAATATTATCACTGGAAGAGCAGCGCTGGCTACGTGCCCGGTTGCAGGCGCGGATCGCCAGCACGGACACCGCCGACAGCGTGGGCATGAGTGAGGGCATCGAGCAGGAATTCGAGGAGCTGCTGGCCGATCTGTTGGCCCGCCGGGCCGAGGCGGAGACCCCCGCCCCCCAGGCCCACCAGGGCTGGGCGCACGAGCGGGATCCGCGCAAGCGGGTGGTCATCACCGGCCTGGGAGTCATCACCGCCTGCGGGCAATCGGTATCAGAGTATTGGGACAACCTGGTCCACGGGCGCTCCGGCGTCACGATGATCGAGAACTTCAACGCCTCCAGCTATCCGACGCTCTTCGCTGCCGAGATCAAAAACTGGGATCCCACCCGGTGGATCAACTGGCGCGATGTCAAGCGGATGAGCCGGGCCACGCAATTTGTCGTCTCGGCGGCGCGGCAGGCGATGGACGACTCCGGCTTCCCGGTCCCCGAAGGCGGCACCGACCAGCTTGGCGTCTTGATCGGCTCCGGCACGACGGCCCTGCCCGAAACCGAGGCCGAAGTGCGGATCCTGGTCACCAAGGGCGGACGCAAGGTCAGTCCGTTCTTCGTGCCGATGTCGCTGCCCAACATGCCCGCCGGGCAACTGGGCATCCAGTTTGGCGCGCTGGGGTGGAACGCCGCGCTCACCAGCGCCTGTGCCGCCAGCACCACCGCTATCGGGGAGGGCGCGGAGATCGTCCGGCGCGGCCAGGTGACGGCCATGCTGGTCGGGGGCACCGAAGCACCACTGTGCGAACTGGGGCTAGCAGAGTTCAGCAACCTGCGCGCCCTCAGCACCCGCAACGAGGACCCGGTGGGCGCGTGCCGCCCGTGGGACAAGACCCGCGATGGCATGGTCGGCGGCGAGGGTGCGGGAATGATGGTGATCGAGCGCCTGGACCACGCCCTGGCGCGGGGGGCGCATATTTACGCCGAGATCCTCGGCGGCGGCGGCTCCTGCGATGCCTACCATATCGTCGCCCCCGATCCATCGGGCCGGGGCGGTGCCGTCGCGATCCGGCGGGCGCTGGAGAGCGCCGGGATCGCCCCCGAAGCGGTAGATTACATTAACGCCCACGGCACCGGCACCGACCTGAACGACTCGATGGAAACGCGGGCGATCAAGACGGCGTTTGGCGATGCGGCCTACAAAGTGGCGATTTCATCCACCAAGAGCATGGTCGGCCACCTGCTGGCCGGGTGCGGCGCGGTCGAGGGCGTGGCAACGGTGATGGCGCTTCAGGATGGGATCATCCCGCCCACGATCAATCTGCATACGCCCGACCCGGAGTGCGATCTGGACTACACGCCGAACGAGGCACGCCGGGCCGACTTGCGGATAGCGATGAGCGAAAACTTCGGCTTCGGGGGCCAGAATTCTGCGGTGATCTTCCGCCGCTGGGACGGGGAATAACCTTATGAATGTAGCAGCCAACGACGCGTACCTGAAGTCGCAAAAGCGCCGGGCGTTCCTGATCCAGGCGGTCGGCATGGGGATGGTCTTCCTGTCGTTCATCCTCAGCTTTGTCTATATCACGATCCCCTGGCTGATCATCGTCGCCTACCCGGCGCTGCTGGTCGGCTGGCCGATGTGGTTGTGGGGGCGCGGGGCGAGCCGCCGCTGGGCCACCGCCGCCAAGGTGGACGAGGCGGTATCCGCCGAGTTGAAGGGTCTCAACACCCGTTATGCCTTGTTTCACCAGGTGGTGCTGGGCAAGATCGTGCTCGATCATGTGCTGATCAGTCCCGACGGCGTACTGGTGATCGAGATGAAAGAGGGGGGCGGAACGGTCTCCTGCGCCGAGGGCAAAGAAGGCGTGGATCGCTGGCGCGCCAAGCAGGGGATCATCGACCGCGTCTCGCGCTGGGGCGATGAATTGTTGGGCAATCCCACCCTGGAGCTGGACGGCAAGATCGCGGCGTTGCGCGAGTGGGTGACGGCGCAGGGGGTGCATCCCGGCCCGTTGCCGGTAGCAGGGGCGGTCGCGTTCTATAACCCGGCTACGGCCCTCAACATCGAGCGCAGCAAGTATGACGTGCTGCGGCTGCCCGAACTGAAAGAGTATGTCATGGCCGGACCGTCGGAGGCCAAGCGGGTTGTGTTGCTGCCCACCAACGAGCGCAACCAGCTCATCGCCGCCCTGCGCGGCATCATGCCCGTTGTGGTGGAGAAAGCCCCCCCGGCAGCCAAACCGGGCACGCCGACCCGGTCGGGTTCTCCTCCGGCGGCCAAGCGCCGCCCTGGTTCCGACCCTGCCGCCACCCAGCCCCTGTCCTCCAACCGTCCCGCCAAACGGTGAACGAGTGACGAGCAATGAGCAATGAGCAATGAGCAATGAGCACTGAGGAACGCAGCCAGCGACTAGAGTGACCTCAGCACTCAGCACTCAGCACTCAGCACTCGTCATTCGTTCTCATCACTCATCGCTCATCACTCGTTACTCCTATGTCTGACTGGCCGATTGTAGGACACACCCGAACCGTCGAAGTGCTGCGGCGCGAGCTGCGGCAGGGCCGGGTGGCGCACGCGCTGCTGCTGACCGGGCCACCCGGTGTGGGCAAGCGCCCCCTGGCCCGCGCCTTTGCCCAGACGCTCAACTGCCTGGGTGACCCCGGCGCACTGGACGACACCACGCCCGTCGGAGTCTATCGCGAGGTCCCCTGTGGCCGGTGCCGCAATTGCGTCCGCATCGCCCACGACACCTTCCCCGATGTGGAGTGGTTCAGCCTGGCCCGGCAGGCAGCCGAAGTGGCCGCCGGGGGCCGGGTAAGCGCCAACAAAGAACTCTCGATTGAGACGGTGCGCACCCTGGAACGAAGTGTGAGCCTGCGGCCCTACGACGGTCAGTGGCGCATCGTCATCCTGGAAGACGCCGAACACCTCAGCCTCTCTGCCGCCAACGCCCTGCTGAAGACGTTGGAAGAACCCCCCTCTTACGCGGTACTGATCCTGCTGGCCGATGATCCTGGCTCCCTGTTACCCACCATTCTCTCGCGCTGCCGCATGGAGATTCTGCGCCCCTTGCCGCGCCCGGTGGTGGAACGCGCCTTGCAAGAACGATGGGGAATCGCCCCGGCGCAGGCCACGCTCCTGGCGGCGCTGTCGGGCGGGCGGTTGGGCTGGGGGGTCGAGATGGGCCTCCACCCCGACCGGCTCCTGGCCCGCCAGGAATTGTTGACCACGCTGATCGAGTTGGTGCAACAGGACCTCCCGGCGCGCTTCACCTTTGCCGCCGACCTGGCGGCGCGGTTCTCCGGCAATCGCCAAGCCGTGTTCGATGTACTGGCCCTGTGGGCGGGGTGGTGGCGCGACCTGCTGCTGACCCGCGCCGGGGTAACCGCCCTGGTGCAGAACACCGACCGGGTGGAGACACTGGGCCGCCTCGCCCCGACTTATGAGCAGCGCCAGATCGTCACCTTTCTGGCCGGGATCGAAGCCGCCCGCCAGGGGCTGGATCAGAACCTCAACCCGCGCCTCGTGCTGGAAAGCCTGGTCCTACAATTGCCTACCGAGTCATCAGTTATCAGTTATTAGTTATCAGTTACGTTTGATGCATAACCCACCCTTATCCATGCCTGGACAGGGGGTCAGATCAGTCGAAAGCGCACCCCCGCTCGTGCCTAATTTGGGGATTATGCATCAAACGTCAGTTCTTTGGGATGTTAGCTATTCTTATCCATCCAGAGCCAGCCATGTCGAAACGGACAATTGCCGTTCGAGGACTAACCACCAATCACTAACCACCAACCACTCGACTATCTATTGTATAGTGTTGACATAATCGGTATAATACAAAGAGTACCGCAAATTGGCTATCGGCTAGAGAGGGAGATCCGCGATGGGTAGTGTACTCCTGGCATTGATCCTGGTGGGCGCACTGGTGGTCATGATCGTGATGCTCTTGCGCAGCATGAAGTTCCAAAAAGAGGGCAGCGTGGGGGTGATCGAAACCTTTGGGCGCTTCTCGCGGGTGACCCTGCCGGGCCGCTATTTCCTCTGGCCGTGGGACACCTATCGCAAAGAGGTACCCCTGCAACTGTTCGACTATGAAACCGGCGAACAAACCCTGCGGACCAAGAGCGGCCAACCGGTCATGCTGACCATGGTCGTGTTCTACCAGTTGGCCCATGTGAGCAACCCGCGCGATCTGCCACGGGTCCTCGGCACGGCCCCGGCCCCCCGGGGCAGCAATCTCGTGCCGGGAATGCTGATCACTGCCGGGGCGACGCGCTCGGGCAACGTGCCCCTTTCGGTCCGCCAGCGCCAGGGCGTGGTGCCGATGGGCAGTCCTGCCGGGCCGCTGGCCCCTGAGCCGAACATGTTTAGCCGCCTGTTAGGCCGTCGCAACTTCCTCGATGTGGAGCACGCCGCCTACCGCGCCACCTATATTGTGGACGATTGGCAGCACCTGACCAAAAAAGAGGCGGTAGACACCCTGCATCAGATCTTCGCCCGGTTGGATATTGGGAAAGATCTTTTCGGCAACGACAACTGGCAGCACGAAATAGCCGATCGGGTGCGGACTCACCTGAACGAGAAGACGGCCCGCTGGGGCGTGGAGATCCACGAGATCGATTTCAAAGGGGTTAACTTCTCGGAGCAGACGATGCAGAGCCTGACGGCGGAAGCCCGCGCCGAACGCGAGGCCCGCCAGCGCCGCCTGGAAGCCAAGACCCAAAAAGAGATCGCCGACATGCTGGGCCTGGACGTGAACACCCTGCTCCAGTGGCGCTACATTGATGCGATGCGCGAGCTATCCAAGAACTCGCAAGCGCGGATCATGCTCTCGACCAACATGTCGGGCGCGGGCGGCAGCAGTATGCCGATGATGGAGGATCAATCGTCCCCGGCCAATTCGCCGGTCATCAACGGCCTGCCCTCCTTCCCGCCGCCCAATCCGCAATTGGCCCCGCCCCAGAACTTTATCGCTCCGCCCGCGATCGCG
>JBBSAN010000001.1:0-48832 GCA_038252265.1 Chloroflexia bacterium | reverse complement strand
TCGTGGGCGTGATCGTGGGCGCGTTCGTGTGCGTGGTCGTCGGCGTGTTCGTCGGCGTGGTCGTCGGCGTGTTCGTCGGCGTGTTCGTCGGCGTGTTCGTCGGCGTGTTCGTCGGCGTATCGGTCGGCGTATTCGTCGGCGTGTTCGTCGGCGTCACCGTGGGGGTATCCGTAGGGGTGTTCGTCGGCGTATCGGTCGGCGTTTCCGTCGGCGTGTTGGTCGGCGTGTTGGTCGGCGTATCGGTCGGGGTTGGCGTCGCCGTCGGCGGCTGGTCAATCTGCGTCACCGTCGGGTCGTTAGGAGCAGCGGTGCGCGGATCGTCGGTCAGCACGTCGGAGAAGTTCGAGCCGGAGACCGTGCCCTGGTTCGCCACACTGGTCACCCCCGGCAACGGTGGCCCATCTACCAGCACCCGGAAGATGATCGTCACCGATTGCCCGGCGGGCAAGGTGCCGATACTCACCGGGAAACTGGGAGCTTGCGGCGGGACGAAGGAGGCTGTGTGGGCCAGGCCCTGCGCCACGGTATGGGGCATCCCGGCGGTCTTAGCCATCGGGCGGACCGAGAGGGTCTGGGTCGCTGAGCCGCTGAGTGGGCCGCGCGCCTGGCTCACCACCGGGCCGGTGGGATTGCTTGCCACCCCAAGGGGGGCCGCGCTGACGGGGGGCGGCAACTGGGCCGTACAGGCGCCCTGGAACGGCTCACCGGCGGTTATGCTCGTTGGCGCACCACCGGCGGTGGTGTTCAGGTTAGCCACGAGGGTCGTCGCCGCGTTGACGGTGAAGCCCTGCATCCGGTACTGCGAGGTGTTACTGCGCGTGAGTGAATAACCGACCCCGCCGTTCTTGCCCTGGCTCTCATTGGTGGCGATGTTGGCGCAGAGGCTGGTGGCCTGCCGCGACCGCACATGGATGCCATTCGGTGATACGGGGAAGCCGGAGTTGTCATCCGGCGGGGCGACCGTGTTGCCGGTGACGGTCAGATCGAGGGAGCCGGTGTTGCCCGTCACATCGCCGGAGCGGGCGAAGATGCCCTCGAAGTCGGTGTTGCGGATGGTGTTGTTGGTGATCGCCAGCCGCCAGGCCAGGTTGCTGCGGTGGCTGACCCCGATCCCGTTGGCGTCGCGCGACCCCGAGTCGGCAGTGCCGTTGCCGATGGTGTTGCCGCTGACGGTGCCGTTGATCTGCCCATCACCGACGAGGTTGATCGCGTTGCTGGCCGCCCGCAGCAGAGTGTTGCCGCTGATATTGAAGTTCTGCGTGCCGGTGCCGCTGCTGGCTAGATCGATATTGGTATTGTTGTCCTGGAAGGTCGAGTTGCTGAGGCTCAGCGTGGCCGATGTACCCGACGCAACCGTGGTCAAGAACCCGCTGCCCTGGTTGCCGGTGAAGAGGCTGGCCCCGCTGACGGTGATCTTGGCGACGGCGGTGCCAGTGGTCAGCAGGGTCAAGCCATTCCCTCCGGTCACTGCCGGGTTGGGGCCGACGGTCGAGCCGCTGATCGTCAGGTTGGTCAGCGTGCCGCTGCTCTGCTCCAGGCGGATATTATCGCCCTTCGTGCCGCTCACCGTCGAACCGGTGATCGCGCCTGTCCCCAGCAGGTTGCTGAAGAACAGACCGGAGTCGCTCGGGCCGAGGTTGTCAGCATCGTTGTTGGTCACGCTGCTGTTCGTCAGGGTGAAGTTGGTCAGGGTGCTACCCGCCACGCCGCTGCCGTTGTTGTTGGTGATGGTCATGCCGTTCAGCGACACGTTCTGGGCGGTCTGCAAAGACACGCCGTCCAGGCCCGCGCCGCTAATCGTGCCGCCGTTGACGGTGAAGCTGCCGGTCACGGTGTCGAGGTGGATGCCCCGGTTGGTGTTCGCGCCCGCCGAGACCGAGACGGCGCTGTCGAGGGTGACGGCGAGGCTGGCGCTGGAAATATCTACCGCCTGCCCGGCAGTGCCCGCCGTCATGGCGACGGTATCAATCGTGATCGTGCCGGCGAGGGGGCCGGTGCCCTTGATCTTGGTCCCCGCTGCCGCCGCCGCGCCCAGATCGAGGCCCTGGACGGTGGTGTTGGCGGCCAGGGTGACGATATCACCCGCCGGATTGGCGACGACCGGGCGGGTGCCCGCCGGCTGGAGGGTGAGGCTGTTGACCACCAGCGCCACGCCCTGGCCGATCAGCGACTGGTTCGCCTCCAGGATCAGGCTGGTAGAGTAGCTACCACTGAACAGGTAGAGCACATCGCCCGCCGCATCCTGGTCGCCCGCACCGGCGGGGCCGTTGATGTTGGTGGCGGTGACGGCGTTGAACGGCTCGCGGGAGCGGCCTGTGCCCCCGGCCCCGGCGGAGTCATCCACATACCAGACCCGCCCGGCGACGGTGATCGTGGCCGTGCCGGTGCTGGACAGCCCCTGGCCGTCGGTGATGGTGTAGTGGAAGGTGTCGGTGCCGGTGAAGCCGGTCGGCGGCAGGTAGCTGAAGGTGCCGTTGGGGTTGACGCTGACGGTGCCGCCCTGGGCCGAAGTGCTGTCGGCGGCGCTGAGGGTGAAGGTGCCGTCGGGGTCGGTGTCATTCGCCAGCAGGCCGCTGCTGGCGGGAACGGTCACATGCGGCCCCGCTTCGGCAACGCCGACCGCCAGGGCGGTATTGCCCACCGCGTTATAAGCATCGGCGAAGGCAATGGGGGACACATCAATCGAACCGGGAACGATGGTCGTGTTGGCGTCGGGGGTATCGTCAAACGAGACGCCGGTGGCGTCGCTGCTGCCGTTGTTGGTGATCGTCACGGTGTAGCTGATCGTATCGCCGGGATCCACCCGGCCATCGCTGTCATTATCCACCGCGATCCCATCGATCTTACCGGCGGTGATGTTGGGCGCGGCCAGCGGGGCGGCAACCGGAGCCGAGGTTGATATTCTGCTGGCCGGGATCTGAGCCGCCCCGCTGGCCGAAGGCTGGGCAGCCCGGATTGCCGATAAGCCGGGGTTGAGGGTCAATAGTTCCAATAGCAAGAGCGCAAGAACGGACCGCACAATAAACCGAGGACTTGATCTTTGTGGCTTCACAGGGTCTCCTTATGAATATAGGGGGCTGCGGGCAGATCGAGTAAGTAGCGGGGTCCGGGGGGTGGAGCAAAGCACATCGGGCGTGAGGGGCAATGATCTTCTCCAAAGAGGATGATAGGGGAAATGCGGCGGAGAGTCAAGGGCCTAACCCGATCAATTTACACCTATTTGTCGGCAAACGGTTGCCCACGCACAGATGGCTTGCAACATCACTCGACCCACGCGGCGCGGGCACTTGATGGCCGTCACATAATGAAGGCGCGGGACCGCACGACACACGCAATGTGCCCGACATGGCGGTATGTGGCCCGCGATTAAGCACCGCGCTCTAATTTTACCCAGGCACTATCGGTCAACCATCGTCACACAGCGGGTGCAGCAAGAGTACGCCGCGCCAAAAATGCGGAGCAGCCGGAGTGTACGGCGGGCGGATCGATCGGCCCCGGCCCCGGTGCCGTGGATGGCGGCAGAAGCCGCTGCGCCTGACCGCGAACGGGGCCGGAATCTGTGCTATAATGCCCAGCACCGGCGCGGGATCGGACGGCCACCCGACGAGGCGACCTCGCCAACCACGCACCATCCGGACCCAGGGAGGACGACAATGACGGCGCATTCATCTCAGAAAATAGGGGCGGTGTTGCTGCTGCTGCCGGTACTGGCTCTGCTGGGGGTCCTGGCGCTGGGTGCCGCACACGCGGCCTCCCCCTCGGCCAGTCCGGCCCCCGCTGCCCCCAGCGGGGCGTGCGGCCCCCCCAGTTTCGCCGCCCCGGTCCCCTACCCCGCCAGCACCCGCCCGCGCAGTGCCACCCTGGCAACCCTCAACGCCGATACCTACCCGGACATCGTCGTGACCGACTACTCGGCCAACGCAGTGTCGGTGTTGCTCGGCAACGGCGACGGCACCTTTCAGCCCAGCGCCAACTACACCGTGGGCGTCCACCCGGTGACCGTGGCCGTCGGCGACTTCAACGAGGACACCAAGCCCGATCTGGTCGTCGCCAACTACGACTCCAGCAATGTCTCGATCTTGATCGGTACGGGCACCGGCACCTTCCAACCAGCGACCAACTATGCCTCCGGCATCGGGGCCTACGGGGCCACGGTGGGCGACTTTAATGAAGACACACACCTGGATGTCGCCGTCTCGAACGTCAATTTCGGCAATGTCAACGTCATGCTGGGCAACGGTACCGGCTCGCTCCAGGCCCCCGTCGCCTATGCGGCGGGGCTGCGCCCGCAGGTGATCGCCACCGCCGATTTCAACAACGATAACCATCTCGATCTGGTCGTGCCGAACTACAGCGCCTCCAGCTTTTCGATCCTGCGCGGCAACGGCAATGGCACGTTCCAGGCAGCCGTGGCCTACCCGGTGCAGGATGGTCCCGACTACCTCACCGTGGCCGAACTCAACAACGATAACCATCCCGACCTGATCATCCCCCATTACGCAACCAACAACGTGTCGGTTATGCTGGGGATGGGCAACGGGCTGTTCCAACCGGAAGCCCTTTACCCGTCAGGCGGGGTGAACCCGCTGTTCGCCTCGGTGGCCGACTTCGACGGCGACGGCACGCTGGACCTGGCGAGCGCGAACTATGGCAGCAACACGGCGGCGATCCTGCGCGGCAACGGCGACGGCACGTTCCAGGCGGCGCTGACCTTCCCGACGGGGACGGGAACCAGCCCGGTGGCCGTCATCGGCGGCCAGTTTAACGCGGACGCCCTGCTCGACATGTTTACGGCGAACGAGAACACCGATAATATCTCAGTCTTCATCAGCACCTGCGGGCTGGTCACCCCGACCTCCACTCCCCCGCCGGTCAATACGCCGACCCCCACCGCGCCGGGCAACACGCCGTCTGCCACCCCCACCGCGCCGGGTAGTACGCCGTCCGCCGCTCCACCGACCGCTACCGGTGCCCCGGCCACCGGCACGGCGACCGCCACCGCGTCACCCACCACCTGCCCGGTCCAGTTCGCTGATGTGCCGTCCGGCAGCACGTTCTACAGCTTTGTGCGCTGCCTGGCGTGCCGGGGCATCGTCGGGGGCTATCCCTGCGGCGGGCCGGGGGAGCCGTGCCCCGGCACCTATTTCCGCCCCAACACCAATGTCACGCGGGGACAGGTCGCCAAGATTGTGTCCGAGTCGGCGAGCCTGGGCGACCCGGTGCCGAGCACCCAGCAGACCTTCGCGGATGTCGCCCCCGGCAGCACCTTCCATCTCTACATCGAGCGGTTGAGCACACGGGGCATCATCGGCGGCTATCCCTGCGGCGGGCCGTTTGAGCCGTGCGTCGCCCCGACGAATCGCCCCTACTTCCGGCCCAACAACCCGGTCACGCGCGGCCAGCTCTCTAAAATCGTCTCCGGCGCGGCGAGCTGGACCGAAACGCCCACCGGCCAGACCTTCGAGGACGTGCCCCCCGGCAGCACCTTCTACCTGTGGATCGAGCGGGTCGCGGGCCGGGGCATCGTCGGCGGCTATCCCTGCGGCGGGGCGTTCGAGCCGTGCGTCGCGCCAGGCAACCGCCCCTACTTCCGCCCGAACAACAATGCCACCCGTGGGCAGATGAGCAAGATTGCCGCTGCGGCCTTCTTCCCCAATTGCGCGACCCCCGCCCGGCGCTAGCGATCGTCAGCACAGCGGGCACCTCCGCAAGAAGGTGCCCGCTGTGCCCATCTAGCGCCGGCGCGCTACTGTATTCGCTGATAGACTCGGCAGAGGAGAGAGCAAACCATGCCAACGATTGCGGTGAATGGTACCGATCTTTATTATCACGAGGTCGGCACCGGCCTACCCTGCCTGGTTCTCCACGGGGGGCTGGGGTATAACCATAGCTACCAACACGCGGGCCTCGATCCCCTGGGCGATGTGCTCACGCTGGTCTACTATGACTTGCGCGGCCACGGGCGATCGGGTCGCCCGCCGCTGACCACGCTGACCTTTGACCAGTTTTGTGCCGACAACGAGGCCCTGCGCGCCCACCTGGGGTATGAGCAGGTGGCCCTGCTGGGGCAATCGTTCGGCAGCTATATCGCCCTGGAATACGCCCTGCGCTACCCGGAGCGGGTCAGCCATCTGATCTTGCTGGGAGCCAGCGCCCATTTCCGCTACTGGGCCGAGATCCAGGCCAATATACAGCGCAAGGCCGCCGGCACCCCGATGGAGGCGGAGTTCTTGCGCCGGACGGAGGCCAACGCGGACGACAAGATGCGCCGGATGCGGGCCATCGCCCCGCTCTACTTTCACCGTTATGACCCGGAAGTGGCCTGGCGCTTGTTCCAGCGGATGACCTATAGCCCCGAAGCCGGAGCGCTGACCAACCCGCTCCTGCGCACTTTTGATATCACTGACCGGCTGGGCGACATCCACGCGCCGACCCTGATTATTGTCGGGCGCGATGATTTCATTACGCCTCCCAGCCAGGCCGCCGTGGTGCAGGCGGGCATTCCCGGCGCGGAGTTGGTCATCATGGAGCAGAGCGGTCATTTCCCCTACGCCGAGGAGCCGGAGGCGTTTGAGGCGGCGGTGCGCGGCTGGCTGGCCCGCACCGCCCCGCCGGGCACCGGGGCAGCGGGCTAAAGCCCGGCGCGCACGGGGCGCAGAAACGGCGCAACGATCGGATCGCTACGCCAGCCTGTTGCTGACCACGACACCACAAACGAACCCCCAAGAAGGGCAACGCGAGGCCCAGCCATACCATCCAGGCCGGTGCCCGCGCGTGCTATGGGGATTCGGTGTGGACCCAGGTGACCTCGCCCCGGCTACAGTTTGTAGATATCGACCCCGCCCAGCCCTGTTTCGATTTCAAAGCGGATGGTAACCGGGTGCTCTTCATGCGACGCCTGGGCATAGGGGGGGACATCGTGCGGGAGGTCCGCCGTGCCCTGGAGCTGCTGCCGCATATGGTTCCACGACTTGGTGCCGTTGTGCGTGTCGCGCCCGCCGAAGCCTGATCCGCCCTCAATTGTGTACTGTACATAGTGCGGCAGGAAAATTTCCACGCCGCCGAAGCCCGTCTTGATGTGCAGCCTGTAATCACCGGGATCGATGGGGGCGCTCACCAGGTCCACCAGGATGCCGCCGATGGTGCTGCTCAACGTTTCCTGCGAGAACAGCAGCTTGCCACTGGCCGAAATTGAGAAAACTTGACCGCCAAATCCAGACATCGTTTGACTCCTTCTCGCCGGTGCAGGGCGACCTGCCGGGGGCGAACCCGTTGTTAGTAAACGTATGCTACGACGGTTGATCCTGCGCCAGCCCTGCCGCCCCGGTCAAATGTCCCCGTGCTGAACGAGGGCGGCAGCGCGGATGCTTGCGCCCAGGCCGGGGAAAGCAGGATCCCGCTTCCTGGCCGGGGAACAATGGGGCGGCTAGCTCCACTTGAAGAAGCGGGCCGCCAGGAAAACCGAGACCAGAAAGTAAAGCACCACCCCGATTATATCCACCGTGAGCGGCAGGGTGGTATCCACATGCAGGCTGGCGAGCATCGGGGCGCGCACCACATCGGCCATCATCGCGCTGGGCAGGTAGGCCCCGATAGCCTGGAGGGTTTTGGGCAGCGCGGGAAGCGGGATCGCCAGGCCGCCCAGGAACATGAGCGGGAAGTTGATCACCTGGGCCACGACACTGACCGTTTCCGCTTTGCGCACCAGGGCGGCCACGGCCATGCCCATCGCCATGAACAGGACCGCGCCCAGAATGATCGCTGGGATCGCCTCGATCACGCCCATCGCATCGTAGCGCGCATTGAAGACGAGGATGCTGGTCGCAATCAAGATGAAGGCCTGCAAGACCATGAACACGGCCTGCATCAGGATGCGCGCCAGCAGCAGTTGCCATACCGGGAGCGGGGTGGTCTGGATGCGCCGGAGAATGCCGCGCTCGCGGTAGACGGCCAGGGCGCTGGCGTTACCGATCAGGCCGTTCGACATGAGGCTGAGCACAATCATGTTCGGCACAAGGTAGCTGATCAGCGTGACCGAGTTGGGATCGTCGCTGTTGATTTTTTGGCTGCCCCAGATCAGGCCAAACAGCAGGGTCAGGCCAATAGGAAAGACAATCACCCAGAATAACGACGATTTGTTGCGCAGGTACATCGTGAAGTTGGCCTGGAGCAGGATCCAGAAACGGCGCAAGCCCCCGTTGGCCGGTCGCGTAGCTGCCAGTGTCGGCGTTTTGGTTGCCATCGGTATGTCTCCTCTCCCGCGTCAGTTCGACTCGCGGATCTTGCGCCCGGTCATCGTCAGGAAGACATCTTCCAGGTCGGGCTGTTTGATACTCAGATCGGTCAGCGCCTGCCCGTTATCTACGGCCAGGCGTTGCAAAGCCAGCACCGTCTGCTGGGCATCGTTGGTCTGGACCATCAGCCGGTTGTCTTCGACGCGCACCCCGGTGACGCCGGGCAGCGCCTGAACCGCCTCGGTCGGCAGCCGCACACTGACCGTGACGGTGCTATCGGCGTGCAGGCTATTGATCAACCCGCCGGGGGTATCGAGGGCGATCAACTCGCCATGATCGATGATGCCGATCCGGTGGCATAATTCCTGGGCTTCTTCCATATAATGGGTGGTCAAGAGGACGGTGCGGCCCTCGGCCCGGATCTGGCGGATCACATCCCAGATCGCGCGGCGGGTTTGCGGATCCAGCCCCGTGGTCGGCTCATCGAGGATCACGATCTGCGGGTCGTTGGCAATCGCCAGCGCCAGGGCGACCCGTTGTTGCTGGCCGCCGCTCAACTGTTGCGCTTCCGCCTCGGCTTTCTCGGCCAGTTGAAAGCGCCCCAGCAGATCCATGATCTGGCTTTTGGTGAGAAAGACCTCGTACAGCCCCGCGTAGAGGCGCACCAGTTCCCACAATTTGAGGTTATCAAAGAAGGCGGTCGATTGCAGGCTGATTCCCAGGTAGCGTTGGACCGCGTCGGGGGCCTTCCAAACATCCATCCCCAGGACCCGGACCTGCCCACTTTCGGGGCGGACCAGTCCTTCGATGGCCGAGAGCGTGGTGGTCTTCCCCGCGCCGTTCGGCCCCAACAGGCCGAAGATCTCACCTTGCTTCACCTGTAAGGTGAGATTTTGCACGGCTTTGACTGCGCCGTAGGACACCTGCAACCCTGCCACATCGATCGCCGGTTCGCCGGGAGCAAGGTTGGGCGGAGCAGTCCGGCCCGCCGCGTAGTCGGTGGTTAACGTAGTGCTCATGATCGAAGCTCCTCTGACTCTTTGTGTACTACTGCCCCGCCGAGTCCGGCTGGATCGCGCCTGAAACGGGAGCAGGTGCGAACGGATGGGGTACGCTGGACCAGATGAATGCCGCAGGTGCCAGCGTATGGAGCCGGTCGGGTGTTGCACAGGACATAAAGAGCGATTTCCTGATGGCCGCCTTATCGAATGACGTGCGAAGCGCCCCACGCTTCGGGGAACAGCCTCCTCTCTCCAGGATGTCGGTCGCCCGGCAGCGGGCGGGGCGAGGCAGCGCCGCGCTACCGGGCCAGGGCATAGGCAGTTAGATGGTGGGCGACAAGCGGGGCTGCTTGGGCGGGCAGCTCGACCAGGCCCATGTGTCCCGCGCCCGGCAGGTAGACGCGCTCACACCCGCGAATCCCGCGCCGGATCAGTTCGGCGCAGCGCTTAAACGAGTCCATATCCTCGTCGCCAATGATGAGCAGGGTCGCCGCGCGGATGCGCCGCAGATCCCGCTCGGTCTGGACATAGTTGGTCATCCCCTGCATCCGGGCGTCCTGTAGCTCGTCCCAGGAGTGCTGATCGACCAGGGCTTGCACCTGTGCCCACTGCGCCGGGTGCGCGGCCAGCCCTTTGAAGATATCGGGGGGCGAGGTCATCCACAACTCGGTCATCCAGGGGCCGGGTCCGCGCTCTTTATAGAGCTGGAAGAGTTCCAGGTTGCGGGAGCGGGCGTGCGGGTCCTGCGGCCCCCCGCCCAACCCCGGCGAGTTCAGCGTCAGGGTGGCGAACGTATCGGGAAAGGCGGCGGCCACTTGCAAGGCGATCATCCCGCCGAACGACAGCCCGACCACATGGCGCACCCCCTGTTCGACCGCCAGGGTGCCGAGCCGCTCGGCCAACGCCGGGAGATCCTCCCGCGCCGGCATCGGGTCCGACGCGCCGTGGCCGGGCAGGTCGAAGGCGATGTGGTTCCAGCCCGGCAGGTAGCTCCACACCTCCGGCCAGATGCTGGAGTCCATCGTGTAGCCGTGCAGCCAGAGCACCGTCTCCCCCGGCCCAGGGGCCGTGCGGGCGGCGATCCCGCCGGAGAGGCGCACCCGATCCGATGTGGTCATACCGTGGTCCCGACGCGAAAGCGGTCACAGAACGTCTGGAAGGCGACGACCGCCGCATCGGCAGCGGTGTAGTGCGGGGTCGCGTCGGGGATCAGGTGTTCCCAGACTACCTGGTCCATTTCCAGTCCGGTCTTGCTCTGGCGGAGCAGGTAGTGGCACATCTCCTCAGACGGCGGTGCTCCCCCGGCCCCGGCGGGCATCGCCAGCGACAGGCGGACGGTGCTGCCGCCATCGGCGGTCGGCGTGGCACAGGTGATCACCCAGTAGGGCTTGTCGCCGCCCAGGTCCGAAACGGCCACGTTGGGGCTGTAGGCCCGCACGACAAACGGCACATGCAACAGCGCCTCGTTGGCCGGGGCCTGCTGCCAGGGTGAAGGCCGCAGCGCGAAGGTGCCGGTCACCGCCAGTTCGCCCTTCTCGGACGGCAAGATCGAGAAGCGCGGATCGTTGCGGATGTTATGGACGGTGCGGAAGTGGCTGTTATCGAAGGCGTTTTCGACAACCAGTTCGGGGGCGACTTTGATTTCGATGGTGAAGCCCGGTACGAAGTAGTGGTCCTCGTCCAGCGCCATCAACTGATCGCTGAAGCCGTTGTCGTGCTCCTCAGAGAAGAGCACAAACAGCAACCCCCCCACCAGCAAGGTGCGATACTCGCGGACCCGGAAGCCTTCTTCGCCTTCGCGGCCCAGGCCGATGCGGTAGCCGTGGAAGGGGCAGACAATACATTCGCGCTCGAACTTGCCGCCCAGGCCGAGGTTAGCCCCCCGGTGCGGGCAGACCGCGTCCACCGCGCGGATCGTATCGCCCGTCCGCACCAGCGCAATCGGGTGGGTGCCGATGCTGGCGGCGTTCACCTCTGCGGTCAGGTCGCGTTCAAAGGCGACCTGATACCAGCCGTTGTAAATCATACGTGTCCTCCGCGAGATAGATAGCAAGGATCCGGGCCTGCTCAAGCGTTCGCAGCAAGGCCAGGATGTCATCCCCTTCGAGCGGATCGGCGGGGTCGGTGCGTAGCGCCGCGACGGTGGGATGATCGGGCGCGGCGCGCACCAGGCGGGCTGACGCCCCGGTCAGCCGCTGAGGCGGCAGGTAGCGCTGGAAGATCACTTCCACATTGTCAGCGGCGGCCACTTCCAGCCGTTCGACGGCAGGACTCAGCCCCACCCGCGAACGCTGCACCAGTTGCTGCCGCAGATCGGCCTCCAGGTGGAGAGTGGTCTGCTCGAACTGCAAGCAGGGCACATCAAGCCGGAGACAGGTTTCCAGCAGTTCGCCCAGGGTCCCGGCCATCTCCTGGCCCAGTTGGTCGTCCACCAGCAGGGCGGCAGCCGAGGTCAAGGCGGGGGCCGGGTTGAGCGTTTGCAGCAGGGCATAGAGCAAGGCGCGCAGGTCGTGATGGTGCGCCCCGGCAAAGGCCAGGGGCACCGGCGTGTTGTCAGCGGAGGTGCCCACCAGGACGCTCCAGCCCGGCGCGCCGACGGCCCCGGTGGGGACCAGGCCCGGCGGGGTCTGCCCCGTCCGCATGAACACCGGGGCAGGCGACTCGGCCAGTTCGGCCCGCTCCGGCAGCCCGGTCAGGTTGTTCCGCGCTGCCGCGTCGGTGAGCAGGTCAATGAAGGCGGCAGACACATCTTCGGGGATCAGTTCGCCGGGCACCCAGCGCCGACCCATGATCCCCGTGGCGGCGCGGGTGCCCAGCGCTTCGGGCACAGTGCTGGCGACCCAGTGCAGCGCCGACCGCAGCCACTCGATCAGGCCCCGCTCCGCCCAGCCCCGATCCATGTGCAGCCGGGCCAGGTTGGCGTTGGCGTAGATCATGTCGCTTTCCGAGCGGGCACCGAGGGTGGTGGCGAAGGCCTGCGTATAGTAGCGTTCGGCAGCGTCAAAGTCGTTGGCGCGCCGGTGCAGCCGGGCGATGTTGATCGAGTTCACATAGCCGAGCCGCCGATCAGGGGGGTCTTGCTGGCGCAGGCGGGCCTCGATCTCGTGTTCCAGGGTCAGCGCCGTCTCGGCGTCGCCCGCTTTCATCCGGTAGAGCGCGTAGATATTGAGCAGATAGAGATACTCGCGGTCGTATTCTTCAACGGTGAGCATCCCTCGCGCCGCATCGAGATAGGGGCCGGCATCCGCCGGGTGGGTGGACATCGCCAGTCCCCACCCTTTGGCTTCGAGCAGGAAGGCCCGCAGCGACTCGGGGACGGCGGGCGAGGGATCGGGGGCCAGGGCCACATCACCAAAGCGGTGCAGCGCGATGCGCATCCCCTGCACTTGCGAGAGGAAGACGCCCTGCTGCATGGGCGTGGCGGCACAGCCGATGGCGCGCTCCAGCAGCCGCAGGGCGATGCCGTGCCCCCCTTCGGCAAACCGCGCCCAGGCCTGCGCGCACAAGAACGGCGGCTCGACATAGAGATTGTTGCCGTAGAACTGGGCGTAGGCTTCCAGCCAGTCGAACGAGCGCGCTGCGACGGCAAGCTGATCGTGCTCAAAGCGGGTTTTCGTGCCGGGCTGGCGGCGGCACTCCGGGCCGACCAGCACCCGGCCTCCGCCCAGCCGCAGATGAGCTGCCGGGTCGAGATCGGGTGCGAGCGCCGCGACCACCTCCGGTTCGAGGATGCCCGGCAGCAGATCGAGCAGCGCCTTCTTGCGCGGGGTGGGCGGGTCGCCCGGCGCGTCCATCCATTCCACCGTCCAGCCGGGCGGCAAGACCGGGGGAGCAGCCTCCGTTGCCCCGATCAGCAGCCGCCCGCCCCCGGCCCGCAAACCCTGGGCCAGGAACTGGAGGAACAACACGTTCTCGGTTTCCCACGGCAGCCCATAGCGCGGGGCCAGGACCACGAAGCTCGGCGGCTCCACGGCGGCGCGAGCTGCCGCGAGCACGGCAGTAGCCTGGGCCAGCGCACTGAGCGTGCTGGTATCCCCCCGCGCCTCCGCGTCGATGCCGGTGCCGACCAGATCGGCGTAGGACGGCAGGGTGCCCCGCCCGGTCGGCACGGCAACCGCCGCCGCCGCCGGGGGAGGCACACCCAGTTGCGCCCCGAACTCGGTGGCGACCTGATGGCTGCGCCAGGCACCCAGGCTCAGGTCGCTGATCACCAGCGCGGGGGGTGCGGGCAGCGCCCCCTGCAAGGCCGCCAGCGTGGTGGTCCGCAGGCCCTCCAGCGCCAGGGCACCGGGGGTGCGTGTGATGATGAGTGGCAATCGGGTATCCATCGCCTACAACCTCGCCCCGACTTCGCCTCCATCGTCCACCCGCTGTCCGATGGCGGTGAGGTAGATCGTCGATTGCGTGGTGCCGTCGAAGCCCAGCATGGCATCCACCTGCTGATCGATATAGCCGCCGATATTGATCACGCCCAGGCCCATCGCCGTGGCGACCAGGTTGACATTCTGCGCCAGGTGCCCGGCCTCCAGGAAGATGAAGCGATAGCCCCGCTCGGCGTACTTGAAGATCGAGCGGTCGAACACCGCCGTGATGAACATGACCAGCGACGAATCGACGGCGACCGTGCGCTGGACCATCGACTCGGCCAGCTTGCGCGACTCGTCACCATATTGCAGAAATTGCAGGTTGTTCTTGAGCGGGTTGTAGTGGTACACCCCCGCCTCCAGCCCCTCGACATGGCTGGTGTGGAAGTAGATTTCCAGCGGGTAGAGCGCGCCGCCGGACGGGATCACCCGGAACGGGCGCGGAAAGACGGTGCCCTTGTTGTCGCGGCTAATGCCGTAGGCGTAGTGCAGGAGAGTGCCCAGTTGCTCCAGGGTCAGGCGCTGCGGGGCCATGCGCCGGGCGGTCACCCGTGTCATGATCGCCTCTTCTAGCGAGAGTTGCAGCGGTACCCGCGTTTCGGGCAGGGCGATCGACTCGTAGCCTTCGTAGGGGAAGGTTTCCAGCAGTTGCGACATCCGCCGCCGCACTTGATCGGGGGGCGGATAGTTGGAATAGCGGGTCGTCTTGGAATTCTCATGGAACAGTTCCCAGAGGTTATCTTCCTCTTTGGCGGGCAGGCGCGTGGCATTCCATGTTTTGGAAAACATAGGGATCCCTTCTTTCTACGGATAAGGGTGAGGCTCGGGGTTGTCGCCGGTTTCGCGGGCGATGCCTTTGTAGCCCAGTTTTTGCGGCACTTCCCACAGGCGGGTTCCGCCCAGGCCCCGGATGCCAAACCCCATGAACAGCGGGTGGAAACCGGGGATGACCGCCCGCACGACGGTCAGGCCGAGGGCTTCGATATCGGGCGTGCTCACATCGGCGATCAGCACCCGGTGATTCACCGCCTGCACCATCTCGACCAGGATCTGGAGATCGCGCTGCGGGTCCCCGGTGGCGCGGTTCTCAATGCGGCTGAAGTCTTGCCGCACCGGTGAGGCGAAAATAAAGTCGGCCAGGGGCGCGTTGGCCTGATCGGTCCAGAAGTTGAGGTGGGCGATCTGATCCTTCACGTTGGTATGCTCGGGATCGGGCACCATCCGGGGCATCCGCGCCTTGATTTGCTGCGAGTAGCGGCGGGTGTGGGCCAGTTCTTCCAGGCTCTTGCGTACCGCCTTTTCGGGATCTAGGTCGGTCGCGGCGGCAAAGACCAGCGCGGGGGCCTCTGGCGCGGTGCTACGCAGCACCGACAGGAAGGTGGGGATGCCCACGTCCATCGTGATATTGAGAACAACGACGCTGCTGCCGGTGCTCTCGAAACGCTCCACCAGGTTATAGTTTTCGTCGCTCAGGGTTTCAACCCGCAGTTGGGGGGCCGAGATCATCGCCTGCCAGGTGATGGTGAAAGCGTCGCGCTCTACCGCCTCGCAGATGCCGCTGATCGCCGCCTCGGCGGGGCTGGAGTGGCAGGCCAGGCCGGTGGAAATCGGCTGGACAATCGGCGCGTCGCCCGTCCCCTGGTAGAAAAAGTAGGGGACGTAGACCATCGCCGCCGGAACGTGGCAGGGCTGCCCGGTGGCAAGATCGAGCGCGGGGGTCCAGCGCACCGGGGTGGACTCGTCAAACGGCGTCCAGGGGAAGCCGGGGCGCTCGTATTGTTCGGGGCTATAGAGGGCAAAGCTGTCGGGGGCGACGCAGGGAAACGGCGCATCCTCATAGGAAACCAGGGGCAACTCTTCGATCTCGTACAACGCGCTGCAATAGCGTTCGACCGCCTCCCCGATGGCCTTCGCCAGGGCGATATCGCGGTTGACGGAGGCACCCCCGGTGTTGCGGAAGTTGGCATGACGGCTGAAGGCGGCGGTGTTGCAGGCCCGGCCCGCGAAGTGGTGGAAGTCGGGCGACCCGATCTCGCGCGGCACTTCTTCCACGGTCTGCACAATGCCCACGTGGGGATCGACCAGGTCATCGTACAGGTCGATCAGCCGTTGCAGGGAGGACGGTGTGGCAGCAACTTTCATTCGCCGACCTCGTGACCCGGCATGAAGGCGTACTTGTTCGGACTCACCGTGCCATGCACATTCAGTGTGCCGCAGACCCGGCAGCGCGGGACGCGCAGCACGCGGCGTGTCGCCATCTGCATGGCGATCAGGTTCACTTCAATCAGATTGCCGCCCAGGCGCGACTGCATCCACCCGCCATAGAAGCGGGTCAATTCCAGCGCGGCGATATCGCCCAGAATAGCGGCCATCGCCGGGTGGAAGCCGACCACGCTCTGGCTTTCAAAGGCCGAGCCTTCCGAGGTGCGCTGGCTTTCCGGGTCTTCCATGTTTGAGTTCTGCCGCGCCCGCAGGCATTCAAAGCAGGCCGTCTCGCCCGGAACAATCATCGGGCCGACATAGCCGACCAGGTCTTGCAGCACAATCGGCAGGAAGTGGCAGCGGTTCTGCACGCAGAACTCATTCCACTGGCGCATCAGTTGCAGCCCGCCGAAGTCCGACGTTGCCACCAGGCAGTCCAGTTCGCTCGGCTCCACATTGGTGATCCACCCTTTGTAGTCCACCGGTTGGCCCAGCGACTCGGGCCACTCGCCCGGCATCAGCTCCCCGTCCTCGTTATAGAGGCGCAGGTTGGTCAGGAGCGGATAGTCTACCAGGGTCACGTTTTCCATCCCGGCGGCGCGCAGTGTCTGGGCCAGTTGGCGCGAAATGGTGTTGACGCCCATGATGGCGATCTGGCGGTCGTTCAGGCGCTTGGTCACTTCTTCGGTTTTCAGGCCGAAGTGCCAGTAGAACACATCCAGGTTGGGTTCAAAATTATCGTCGCTGGCCGGGGTGGCCCCGTCGGCATCGGCGGGCATCAAGATCCGCCGCGATTCGAGTTGCCGGATCAGCCGTTCCACCACGCCCCGATCCGGTGCGGCGAAGTGGTCGCAGATCGCGTCGCGGCCCAGGCCGTTGGCGGCATGGGTCAGGATCGCCTGCACCACTTCGGTGGCCCGGCTGCCCTCGACCTTGAATTCGACGCGCCCCCGCTTGAGGATGACGCCGTTCTTGGTGGGGATCAGTTGGACCCGCATCGGTTGCAACTTGGGTTCTTGATTGGTCTTTAAATCGAGTTTCATAATGCAGAGACCTTTCCATTGAAATCGAAGATCATGGAGATCGCTTCTGGAGGATATGCCCGCGCAAGTCAGCAGGACCCCCGTAACGCGGCACCCACCCAACCATTAAACCCCGAGTCCTGGCGGCAGGTGTCTATCATAACCGGTAACCGGTTTCGGTCGAGCCTGGGCGTGATGGGCGTTGGGAACTGGTGCCTGGATGGCCCAGCGCGGCAATGACGGGATCGTGGGTGCCGCGGCGATAACCAACCGCAGCGGCCCCGAGGGTGATCAGAGGGAGGACTACACCAGACGGATGACCAGCGCACCCTGGCCGACACGAAGAAACCAGCCAGAACACGGCACGCTGAACAGCCCGCAGCGCGATGCAACCACGTCATGGTCATTTTATAGCACAGCCGAGTGACAAAAGGGTGACGAACCCGCCCGCCCCCGGCTGGCTAGCGACGAGTGCCCGGCTAGACAACACCCTCTCCCAGTGCTTCACTAACCAGTTGCTCCAGCGGGGCCGCCTGACCTGCGGCCCAGACAGCGGCTGCCGTGTCGCCCAGCGCGGCGTGGGCGGCATCCAACCAGCGTTCACGGGTGATCTGCTCGGCAGCGGAACTCACCGCCCCCAGGGCCAACTGTAGCCCTGCTGACGCCGCCGCCAGGCGTAGTGCCCGTTCCAGGTGCCCTTGCGTGTTCGCCAGGCGGGCCAGGTCTTCCAGGGCCTGGGCCACACCCCACTTGTCACCCAGCTTCCAGGTCAGCACCAGGCTTTCGGTGTACAGCACACGGGCGCGGTCGTGATCGCCGCGCATAAAGGCCACACTGCCCAGCCCATGCAGCGAGTAGGCCATGCCCAGTTGATCGCCCAGTTCCCGCTTGATGTCTAAACTCTCTTCATAGAAGGCGGTCGCCTGCGCTTGATCGCCTTGCTTGTGGCGCACGTTGGCGAGATTGTTGAGCATGGACGCGATCCCTGGGCGGTCGCCCAGGGCGCGCCGCACCGCCAGGCCCTCCTCAAAGAGGAATGCCGCCCGGGCGAGATCGCCCTGCCGGTAGCTGACATTGCCCAGGTTGTTGAGCGACGCCGCGACCCCGCCCCGGTCGTTCAAGGCGCGCCGGAGAACCAGGCTCTCTTCATACAGCGCCTTGGCCCGAACGTAGTCGCCCTGCCGGTAGGTCAGATTCGCCAGATTGTTCAACGAGGCCGCAATGCCTTTGCGGTCATTCAACTGCCGCCGGATCTGGAGCGTTTCTTCATAGAGCCGGTAGGCCTCCGCGTAATCGCCCTGGCGTTGGTGTACCGTCGCCAGGCTATTCAGGGCGCTGGCGATCTCGCGGGGATTGTTCAGGACCTGCCCGATCGCCAGACTTTCGGCGTACAACGTCCTGGCCCGGGTGAGATCGCCCTGGCGTAGGGCCAGGGTGCCCGCCCCGACCAGCGCTTTGGCGCGCAAGACCGTAGGGACCCCGACGATCATGGCCTGGCCGGTGCCCGCGTCCGCCATATACCCCTGCACTTCGGCGTTGGCCCCCGACAGGGCGAGCAGCGACTCCAGCAACTGGCGTCCTTCGCCCCAGTGGCCGCGAACCTCCCAGAACGGCAGCAACGCCGTCCCGATGCGCAACCCATCGTCCGCTGCGCCCTGCTCGATCGACAAGCGCAGCGCGGCCCGCAGGTTATCATGCTCCGCCTCCAGCCGATCCAGCCAGGTGGTCTGCAAGCCCCCGCGTAAGTGCTGCTCCGCTTCCTGCGCCAGGGCCAGATAGTGGGCGGCATGGCGTTGATTGAGGAGATCGGTTTCGCCGCTCTGGTTCAGCCGTTCCAGACCGTAGTCGCGGATCGTCGCCAGCATCACGAAGCGCGACTCGCCGTCGGCCTGATCTTCCTGGCGCAACAGGTTCTTGTTGACCAACGATTCGATGCCGTCAAACAGATCGATCACCAGATCGCCATCGGCATTCGCCACCGCTTCAATGGCTTCCAGCGTGGCCCCGTAGAACACGCTCATCCGCGCAAAGAGGACCTTTTCGTCGGCGTCCAGCAGATCGTAGCTCCAGTCGATCGCGCCGCGCAACGTTTGCTGGCGGGTCGGCAGATCGCGTGCCCCCCCGGTCAGCAGCTTCAGCGAATTCTCTAACCGGCTCAACATGGCCTGCGGGGTGAACAACTTGATCCGGGCGGCAGCCAGTTCAATCGCCAGGGGCAGACCATCCAACCGGTGGCAAATCCCGACGATGGCGGCAGCGTTCTCGGGCGTGAGTTGCAGATCGGGTTTAATCGCCTGGGCACGGGCGACAAACAGTTGGACCGCTTCATACTGGCCCAAATCGGCAAAGCGGGGCATGGCGCGCGGGTTCGGGGTCGTCAGCGGGGACACCGGGAAGGCCTGTTCGCCATACACATGCAGCGTCGTGCGGGTGGTGACCAGCAGCTTGAGGTGGGGCGCGGCAGCGAGCAACTCGGTAACAAAGGGGCCGGCAGCCACCACCTGCTCGAAATTATCCAGCACCAGCAGAATGTGCCGGTCCCGCAGGTACTCTTTCAGGCTTTGCAGCAGGGGCCGATCACTGGTCGTCCGGATGCTGAGGGTCTGTGCCAGGCTGGCGAGCACCTGATCGACATCGGTTAATAATTCCAGGGGACTAAAATAAACGCCGTCCTCAAAATCCTCGATCAGATTCGCCGCCACCTGCAAACTGAGCCGCGTCTTGCCGGTCCCCCCCGGCCCGGTGAAGGTCAGCAGGCGCACCGCTTTTTCGCGCAAGAAGGTGCTGGCCGCCTGTAACTCGCGGTCGCGGCCAATAAACGGGGTAGGTTGGGCGGGCAGGTTATTAGGCCGGGCGTCGAGCGTTTTGAGCACCGGGAAGTCGGTGGGCAGATCCGCCAGCGTGATCTGGAAGATGTGCTCGGGGCGCGCCAGGTCTTTCAGGCGGTGCTGCCCCATATCGTGCAAGGTGGCCCCGGCAGGGAGCGCGTCGCGCACCAGTTCGCAGGTGGGCAGCGAGAGGAGGATCTGCCCCCCGTGCCCGCCGGAAAGCAACCGGGCGACGCGGTTCACGGTGGGGCCAAAGTAGTCATTGTCGCGCTCGTCGGCGCTGCCCGTGTGCAGGGCCATCCGCACCCGGATCGGGCCACACTCGCCCCACTCCTCAGCATAGAGGGCATATTGCGCCGCGATGGTTGCGGCCAGCCCAAGCCGCGCCGTGGGAAAGGCCGCGCAGAAGGCGTCTCCGATCGTTTTGAAGACGTAGCCCTCGTGGGCCTCGATGATGCCCCGCATCAACTGATCGTGGCGGGCCACCGCCACTTTCATCGACTCGGGATATGCTTCCCAGCGCTTAGTGCTGCCTTCGATATCGGTGAAGAGAAAGGTAATGGTACCGGTAGGTAACCTTTGCAATCAGTGCCTCCTATGCAACATGACAAGCCAACATTTGCTGCGGCTTAGGGGCTAATTCCAATGCACTGGATTATTCAGTTAGGGTCTGGCGGTGACCGGAATTGGGTAGGGTGTGTAGGTAGGAAAGATGGACCGAGGATACCACGAATCAGCCATGCTGTCAAGTTCACAATTGCAGTACCACAGGATAAGGCTGGTTGATCAGATGAAAAACTAGCAACAATTATGTGCGTGCCCTTGGCCGTATTGGGGGGAAATTTGCCTGCCTTTCGTATTGACAACCGAGGGCGTTTCCCGTACAATGCGGGGCAAATAAGGAGGTTAACGATGAGTGATACGAGTGGCAATGGGAACCAGTCAACGCCTGACGAGAACAAGGCAGGCAACCGGGAAGGGGTCGAGGTCGAGCGCCTGCGCCGCCGCCTGGCGGACGAACGTTTTGCCGAGGAGTTGCGGGAAGCACTTATTTTAGCGTCAGCCGCCGGAACCATCGCTTCTCCAGTCACCTATAGCCGCTTGCTGGAGATGATCGTCGAAACCGCGGCGAATGTGATTTCGGCCAAGGCCGCCGCGCTCTTCCTGATCGACCAGGAGACGCAGGAATTAATGTTCGAAATCGCGCTCGGGCAAAAGGCGAGCGAGGTCAAGAAATTCCGCCTGCCGCTCGGCCACGGGATCGCGGGTCTGGTCGCCGTGACCGGCCAGCCGATGGCCGTGTCCGATGCCCAGAAGGACAGCCGGCAGGCGGCGGACATCGCCCAGAGCGTGGGCTACGTGCCCCAGAACATCGTCTGCGTCCCCCTCTTTTTTAATGACCAGATCATCGGGGTGCTGGAACTGCTCGATAAAGAGGGCGCGCCCGCGTTCGATGAGAACGATATTCACATCCTGGGCTTGTTTGCCAACCAGGCCGCCGTCGCCATCGAGCAGTCGCGGACTCACCGCAACCTGGCCGGGCTGATCCTGGAAGTGCTCCAGTCCTTCGGCGGGATGGACGAGCACCGGCGGGAAGGGCTGCACCGGGGGGCCATTCTCTTCGGCCAGCATACTGAGGCCGATCCTGCCTACCAGCAGGCGCTGGAGCTAGCCCGGATGGTGCAAGAACTGACCTGGGCCGGACCTGCCGAGGCCAAATTGTGCCATTCCATCCTGAGCAACTTCCTGGAATATCTGCGTGCCCGCCCGATGACCATGGCGGAGTTAGGAGCCATGTAATGACGAAGCGCCGCCTTGCGTGGAGCTCCCAGTTTGACTCGGACGTGCTGTCGCCCCTCCAGGCGATCCTGCCGCTGGATAATATCAAGGCCGACTGGGCCTGGGGTGGCAGCACGGGTAAAGGGGTCAAGGTCGCCGTCATCGACAGCGGGATCGATGCCAACCATCCCGCAGTGGGCGGGGTTCAGGGCTATGTCGAGATTACCGAGGACCCGGAGACCGATGGGAAGCTCATCTACAACACGGCCCCCCACGAGGACTCCTACGGCCACGGCACCGCCTGTGCCGGGATTATCCGGGCGCTGGCTCCCGACTGTGAATTGTATAGCGTGAAGGTGCTGGGGGCCGGGCTGTCGGGCCGGGGGGTCATTTTTGCGGCGGGCCTCAAATGGGCGCTCGACAACGAGATGCACGTCTGCAACTTGAGCCTGGGCACGACCAAGAAAGATTTTTTTGCTACCTTCCACGAACTGGCCGATCGCGCCTACTTCCGCAACATCATGCTGGTCACGGCGGCCAATAACATGCCCATCCCCAGCTTCCCGTCGATGTATGCCTCGGTCTTCTCGGTAGCCTCGCACAGCCTCCAGGATCCCGATGTGTTTTACTATAACCCGGAGCCGCCGGTGGAATTCGGGGCCTTCGGCACGGGGGTCCGGGTGCCCTGGGCCGGCGGCGAATGGATCACCGCCACGGGCAACAGCTTCGCCGCCCCGCACATCACCGGCATCATCACCAAGATCATCGCCAACCATCCCTACCTGACGATCTTCCAGATGAAAGCCATCCTGCGTGCGCTCTCGCACAACGTTGTCCGGCAGACCGCGTCAGCCGGCGGCGAGCCTGCGGCCCCCGCAGAGTAACGGTCCGCGTTCCGGGGCCATAACAAGGCCAGCATCCTCACAGCGAGGATGCTGGCCTTGTTATGCAGCCTATACGCTCAAGTAAACCAGAGGCGCGCCACGACAATGCACGTACCTGGGGACGAAACCAGGGGGGCTATTTTACCAGGCGTCTTCCAGTTCTTCCATATACCCCATGACTTCGGCTTCCAGCCCTTCTTGCCGCATAAAGTCCCGTAGCGCATTTTCAGGCAGGCCCGCCGCCAGCAAAACCCGCACCGGATCATCTTGCAAGCGCACTTTAAAGCGCGCATCACTCTCGGCGCGTTGGTGAATAGCTTCTGCTGTTGCCTGAACGTCTGCCGGATACTTCTCCATGCTCATGACTAACTCCTCTATCCACTATGTTGCCACTGGTGGTGCGCCGTGGTGCCCGCCAGGTAGGGATCAGCAGGCCCGGTCCCAACCCTGCCGTACGGGTCTTATCCTCACATGTTCCTTCCAAAGGAGCCAAGCGACTACAAGGGCAGCAGGCGTGCGCCAAGGGCGGACCCACAACGCGTAGTAGGAAGCATCAGTGCTGTCCAGCTCGCAGGACGCTGCCTTATGACATTTATACGACCACTAATGATAACGCAACAATGCCCCGTTTTGTGCTGCTGGGGCTATACGCGAATCGACCTCGATTCCTCTTAGACGGCTGCCGCCGCGCCGTTGCGTCCGGCTCCGACCGGGGCGGTCAATTCATCCTCACGGCGCAGGATGATCTCGGCCATGGCCTGGCGCAGCCCGGCTTCGCGCTCCAGCAGCGCCGCGAAGTCGGCCTGATCCAGCGTGTACAATTCGGTCGCCTGGGTTGTACGCACGGTCGCGGTGCGTGCCGCCTTTTCGACGAGCGCGATCTCGCCAAAGTAGTCCCCGGCGTTGAGGATACTGAGCACCTGCTCGGTGCCGTTTGTGTCCACCAGCACTTCGACTTGCCCGCTACTGATCACGTAGAAGTTACCGCCGAACGCTCCCTGCTCCACGATATCCTCTCCGGCCCCGTGCCGCTCTGTGTGCAGGGCTTCGGCCAGAGTCCGCCGCGTGTCCTCGCTCAGTTGGGCGAACAGCGGGATCGCCGCCAGGCGATCCGCCTCCACGCCCACCCGCAGGCTGCCCGCGCCCTGGTGAGCGACGAGGGCCGCATAGCGCCCGCCCTGCGCCATCAACTCATCGTGGGTGCCCTGCTCGACCACCTGGCCCAGGTCCATAACGACGATCTGATCGGCATTGCGGATGGTGCTGAGCCGGTGGGCGATCACCAGGCTGGTACGGTTCTCCAGCACCCGTTCCAGGGCTTCATGCACGATCCGCTCCGTTTCGACATCGAGCGTGCTGGTCGCTTCATCGAGGATCAAGATTTTGGGATTGCGAACCAGGGCGCGAGCGAAGACCAGTAATTGCGCCTGGCCGTTGCTGAGGGTGATTCCGCGCCCCCCGATCGGCGTGTCGTAGCCTTTGGGGAGGGCCATGATAAAGTCGTGGGCGTTCGCGGCTTTCGCCGCTTCGATCACTTCGTCCTGGGTCGCCGTCAGTTGTCCATAGCGGATGTTGCTGCCAATCGTTCCGGCAAAGAGCTGGCTTTCCTGGAGGATGACCGCCATCTCGCTGCGCAGGCTGGCCTGGGTCAGCGAGCGCACATCGTGGCCGTCCACCAAGACCCGCCCCGACCACACATCATAGAAGCGTGTCACCAGATTGACCAGGGTAGACTTGCCCGCCCCGGTGGCCCCGACGACCGCCACCGTCTTCCCGGCGGGGATGGTGAGGTTCACATCGCGGATGACCGGCTGACCCTGCTTGTAGCCAAAGGTGACATTCTCGAAGACCACTTCGCCGGTGAGGGATGTGAGTTCCTGCGCGTCTGGCGCATCGCGCACCGTTACCGGGGTATCCAGGATCTCCCAGATGCGCTGGGCCGAGGCGACCGTCCCCTGAAGCTGGTTATAGAGGTTGGCCGTGGACTGCAACGGCCAGTTGAATTGCTGCACGTAGAGGATAAAGGCGACCACGGTCCCGACCGTGGACAGGCCGTTGAGGGTCAGGTAGGAGCCGAAGCCGATCACAATGGCGAGGGAGAGGGCCGACAGGACCGAGTTGATCGGTGTCGAAGCATCGGTCCAGCGAGCCTCGCGCACCACCGCATCCCGGTACACCCCGCCAATGCGCTGGAAGTGCTCCTGGTTCACGGCGGCGCGGTTGAACACCTGGCTTACCCGGATATTGGTCAACTCCTCGCGGGACGCCTCGGTCAGGTTGCTGCTGGCGGCGCGGGACTGCCCCGCCGCCGTGAAGGTTCGCCGGGAGAGATAGAGCGTGACCCAGAAGATCAGCGGCAGGACCACGAAGCTCGCCAGGGCCAGCCGCCAGTCCAGGGCCAGCATGGTCACCAGCACGACGATCAGCACGGCACTGGAACCCAAGGTTTGCATCAGGCTCTGCCCGAACAAGGCCGCCAGCCGGTTCAGGTCATTGGTCAGGCGGGCAATAAAATCGCCGGAGGATTGCTGATCAAACTGGGCGATATCCAGTTCGGAGAGCTTCTGCATGATCGCCACCCGCAGCCGTTGGAGCACCCGTTGGGCCAGCGCCCCCAGCAGATAGAGCTGGATCATCTGCATGACGAAGCTCAGGATGTAGATCACGCCGATCTGGATGAGGACGAACACCAGGCCGGTCGTGTCGCCGCGCACGATTGGCCCGTTGATCGCCTGGGCGACCAGGGCGGGGCCGGTGGCGCTGGCGATGCCGCCCACAATGGTCATCAACAAGACCAGCAGGACCTGGGCGCGGTCCGGCTTGATAAACTCGCCCAGGCGGGCAAAGACCCGCAACCCCGGGCCTTGGGCGGGGGCCGGGCGAGCCTCGGCCCCGCCGCGCGCCGTGCGGTCGGTAGTACGGATCGTTTGGGCGGGAGTCGGGCTGCTCATACGGTCACAACCTCTCGCGGTGATGGGGTGCTGAACAACGCGGCAAACACACGATTGACCTGCAATAGCTCCTGGTAGCTGCCCTGGGCGGTGATCCGCCCTTCCTCCAGGACCAGGATCTGATCGGCGCGCTCGACGGTGCTGGGGCGCTCCGAGATGACGAGGCGGGTGCAGGGATAGGGGAGCTTCGCCAGCGCGTCCATGAAGTTCCGCTCGGTCGCCGCATCCAGCGCCGAGGTGCTATCGTCCAGGATCAGCACGGGCGGGCGGAGGAGCAAGGCACGGGCCAGCGCGAGGCGTTGGCGCTGCCCACCGGACAGGCCCGATCCGCCCTCGCCTAACGAGGTTTCATAACCCTGGGGCAAGGCCTCGATAAAGTCTTGCGCCTGGGCCACGCGGGCCGCTTCCTGGATCTCCAGCAGCGTCGCCTCCGGTCGCCCAAAGGCGATGTTTTCGCGGATGGTGGCGCGGAACAATTGGGTGGTCTGCCGCACCAGCACAACCTGCCGCCGGAGGGCTTCCAGGCTCACCTCGCGCACATCCTGCCCGTCCAGCAGGATCCGGCCCTCGGTGACATCGTAGAAGCGCGGCAGCAGATGGAGCAGGGTGGATTTACCCGATCCGGTGGAGCCGACCAGGGCCACCATTTGCCCCGGCTCGACGGTGAAGCTGACATCTTTCACGATGTCGTTCTCGGTGCCCGGATAGCGGAACGACACATGATCGAACGTGATCCGCCCCGTCACAGCCGTCAGTTCTTTGGCCGCCGTAGGCACCGCCAGATCCGCCGGTTCGTCCATCACCTCATAGACCCGGGTGGTCGAGGCCGAGGCCGAAGCCATCTGGAACGTGATGCTGCCCAGGGCGAAGAGCGGCAAGATCATGATCGAGAAATAGGTGTTGAAGGCGATCAGGTCGCCCAGCGACATCGTCTTGGTGATGACATCGTAGCCGCCGACCCCGATGATGAGGAAGGTCGCCACCGTGCCCAGGAAGGCATTCAGGGGGAAGATCCACGAAACCGCTTTGATGATTTGCATCATCGCCTGGAAGTACGACTGCACCGCCTTGGTGAAGCGATCCACCTCGTAGCCCTGGCGGTTGAAGATCCGCACCACGCGCGAGTTGGTGATATTCTCCTGCAAGATCGAGATCAACATGCCTTGCATCCGCTGGCTTTGCCCGAAGAGCGGCCCGGCCATCTTCTGGAACTTGTTCAAGACCAGCAGCATCGGGGGGACGACGAGGAAGGTCAGCAGCGCCAGGGGCCAGTTGATCAGGAGCAGGAGCACCGCACTGGCGATCACGATCAGGACCGTGTTCATAATCTGGCTGAGCAGGCTACTGGTGAAGCTGCGGATATTGTCCACATCCGAGGTGAGGCGGGTGATCATCTGGCCCTGGTCGGCCCGATCATGATAGCTAAATCCCAGGCTCTGGAGCTTCTTGAAGAGAGCGCTCCGCACGTCATAGGCCAATCCCTCGGCCACCTGGACCGAGAAAAACCCTTGCAAAAAGCGCGTGACACTCTGCACGAACGCCAGCCCGACGATCGCCAGCCCACCTAGAATGGCGATGCTTTGCTCACGGTTCGAGAGGGTCGCGTTGATGACCGTCTTCACGATCTGGGGAACCCCCAGCGTCGCCGCAACCGAGATGAGCATGGTGACAACAATGGCAATCATCAAGCGGGGGTACGCCCGGAGATATACCAGGGGTCGCCATAGGTCGTTGCGCTTCTCCTCCACGTGGTGCCTCCTTGGGGGCTAGGGTCCTGGGATCAGCAGGGGAGCCAGGATATGCGCCTGCCCTGAGAATGGGGCTGATTATACCATCCTCGGGGCGAAAAATAAAGTCAACAAAGCACCCCGCCCGGAGTGCTTTGTTGACTGAGTATGCGTTGGGTTAGCGGAGTATGTTGTGACATGCGCCGGAGTCCGACTCCGGCAGCCAGGAATTACACGCCGAAGCCTTGTGCGAGTAGGGGTCGATCAAGAGCTGTAGGTCAGGGCTTCCTCGGCCTGGCTGTAAGGACGCACCGACTCGATTGTGCCGCGCCGCCCGTTCTCGGCCACCACCTGCTCCTGGCGGGTTTGCACGTTCACATGCTCCCGGTACTGGGAGTAGGCCCCCTTGAAGACGGTGTACAGATCGCGGTACAACTTGAGGAACTCACGCTTGGGCAACTGGGTCGCGGTCACGGCGTTCTGGCAGTCGAAGAGATCCCAGTTCGGGCGACCGTTCGGCTGGACCTCGATCACATTATCGAAGGTGGAAAGCATGTCGGTGCCCGGAATGGGCGTGAGCACCGTGAAGGAGGGGTAGCGGATCTTGTGGTGCTCAATAAAGCGGATCAGTTGTTGGAAGTCGCGGCGGGTATAGTCGGTGTTCACCACGAACTGGGCGAAGATCTCAATATCCAGGGCTTTGGCGGCCCGGAAACCTTCCTCGATCTGCGAGACCTTCAGGTGCTTGTTATATTCCCCCAGGTCCTTCTCGGAAATTGCGTCTACGCCGATGAACAAGCGCTCCAGCCCGATCTCGTGCCAGGCGGCCAGGGCTTTGCGCTGGCGGATCAGGCTGTCAATGCGACAATAGGTGAAGAACCGCTTATGAATCCCGGCGGCCTTGAGCGCCTGGGCCAGTTGCACCATGCGTGGGCCGTTGATGAAGGCTTCGTCGTCCACCAGGAACACAAACTCTTCCTTGATGGTCGCCATTTCCGCCACCACGCTGTCGATCTCACGCATGAAGTAGCGCCCATCCATCATCTTCCACAGCGAGCAGAAGGAGCAGCGGTAGGGGCACCCCACGGTGGTCCGCACCAGGGCGATCGGCTTCATCCAGTCAATGAAATAGCGGGAGCGGTCGCGCTCGGTTAATGACCGATCAGGGGTCGGCAGTTCGTCGATATTGAACGGAGGTTGTTCCCCCCCATAGGCAAACGTGCCCTCGACGCGACCCCAGAGGCCGGGGATGCCCACGAGCGGCTCGTGATTGGCAAGCGCCTGGAGCAGGCTGCGGAAAGGCGTGACGCCTTCGCCCGACACCACAAAATCGATTTGCGGCTCGAAAAAGTCTTCCGGCAAGAACGTGGCATGGTGGCCCCCGGCCACGGTGTAGCAGCGGGGATTGACCGCTTTGATCCGGCGGCAAATCGCTAACGCCGAAATGACATGCATGGAGAAAGCGGTGATACCGACGAGATCGGGGTCATATTCCTGGATGGTGGTTTCTAGCTCGTCCGGGTGCAGCCGTAGATCCAGCAACCGCACCTGATGCCCGTCCAACCTGGCCCCTGCGCCCAAATACTCCAGAGCAAGTGGCTCGGCGATGGCTCCGAGGTCTCCCCAGCCTAGGATCTCATTGCGCGACTTCGGCCAGATCAAGAGGATCTTCATGTATATCTCCTTAGCTTTCTGGATCCACTAGCGTCCATCGTAACAAAGCCCAAATCCACCCGCACCCCTCCCACGCAGGAAGGGTACGGGTGGACTAGCCGCTAAGAGGGGAACTAAGATCAAAGCGCCAGCACCTCGCGTTCTGGCCTGATCTTATTTCTCCCGATTGGCTTAGGCGAGGGTGCGCACTGGTTCGGTCTCAGCGGCGGCGCAACAGCACGGGGTGCAGCAGCAGCAGCTGATCGAAATCTCGGCGGCGAGGTAGCCGCGCACTTCGACCGGCAGCAGCTCGGTGCTGAAGAGGTCGCGGATCGTCGAAACATCTTCGGCGTTCAAGCCCAGGTCCGCCGGGTTCTTCGTGCCGTTCCAGCCGCCCAGGGCCATCAGGTCGCCCTTGCTCAACGCCGCGATGTGGGCGGGGATCTTTTCCCGCAGCTCAGGCGCGAGCATCTCGCTGAGGGGGGTGTCCAGGGGCATGGCTTCGCGGGCCTGGGTGCCCAGGGCTTCTGCCACGATTTCGGGATACTTGACCAGGGCGCGGCGCAGGGCTGCGCGATCAAGCTCGATGGGTTCCGGAGCATTGCTACCTTCGATGTCCGCCATTGTCTGCCTCCTTAATAATTTGCGCACAATTGAATCAGCCTGCCCATTGTCTGATGAGCAGAGACGGATCATAGTGACCGGACCAGCAGAGCGCCCGTGTCGCGTTCCCTTGCCCGTCGCAGCCGCGCGAGGTGCACAGCCGGGTGCGGGGTGGTGCAGTGGGAACGATCGACGGGTGACATGCCAGGCCATAAACCAGACCCGGTGATGATTTTATAGCATAGCCTGGTGACAAATCGGTGACAATCGGCCCTGGCCGGGCCCCCGCTTCACCGCAACGGCCTTACGAGCGCAATAATTGCTGATAGAATGCGGTGACATCGGCGCGGGGGGTGATGTTCAGTTCGGCCTGGAGCCGCGCCGCCAGGGTTTGATAGGCCCGCAAGGCCGGAGCACGATTGCCCCGTGCTGCGTGGGCCTGCATCAGCCACAACACCGCCTCCTCGCTCCACGGTTCCTGGTCCCACAGGGTTTGGGCGACGGTGATACAGTCGGCCAGGCGATCCGCCGCGAAATAGGCGGCGGCGAGGCGCAAGAGCAGATCATGATAGACGACGCGCAGTTGTTCGCGCCGGGGCATCGTCCACTCCGCATAGGGTTGGTCGGCCAGGTAGTCGCCTTGATAGAGCCGCACGGCCTGCTCCAACACCGGCACGCTCTGGCGCACCGTACTTTGGCTCAAGAATTGTTCGTCAGCGAGGGTGGATCCCGTGGGTAAGACGATCTGGTAGGTGCCGCTGTTGACCCGCAGGTAGCGTGAGGCGATGCCCATCGGCAGTTCCGGCTCCAGGGCATGGCGCAGGGCCGCCACCGCCTGATGGAGGTTCTTCCGGGCCGGAGCCGGGGCGCTATCGGGCCAGAACACCTCGGTCAGTTCCTCCATCGGCACCGGGCGGCTGCGGAACAACAGCAGGTACTGGAAGACCGCCCGCGCACTGGCCCGCGGCCAGTTGCTGATCACCCGTTCGCCCCGCTGAAGGGTGAAGGTGCCCAGAGTGCGGATATAGAGCGGCTCCGGGGGCACCTCCAGCCAGGTATCGAGGGCCGCCGCGACCGCTCGTTTGGCGCGTGGCACTCCCGGCTTCACCGTCGTCAGGGCGGTCAAGGCCTCGGTGGTCCCGGTCTTACCGATGTGCTGTAGAAATTGCGTCGCGGTGGGCACGTCAATGCCCGCCTCAATGGCCGCCACCAGCAGCGGCGCACTCCACGCCGGGTCGCTGGTAAAGAGAAAGCTGTAGTCATAACGCCAGCAGAGAGCCAGCGCTGCCGTCAGGTGGCTGTGCAGCCCCGCTGTTTGCGCACCTTCGGGGTTCTGCAAAGCCCCGCCCGCCAGGTAGATATGTAGCTGGGCTTCCATATAATGCGCCCGCGCACAGGTGAAAATCTCCAGCGCCGTGGTCCAGTGGGTCCGCGCCTGATCCCACGCGCCTTGTTCGGCCAGGCTGCGGCCCAGGCTGATCAGGGTCAGCCCCAACTCATAGGGTACGTTCAGCTTCTGCCGCAGGGCCAGGCTCGCCTCGCCACAATGGACCGCCTCTTCGAGCTTGCCTTCGCGGCGGGCCAGGGTGCCCAGCCAGGTCAGCACCAGGGCCAGTTGGCGCTGATCGTTAAGCTGGCGATAAATCGTCAGCGCCTCCTCATAGTAGGCTCGCGCCTGGGCGAAGTGCCACCGCCCCTGGGCGACCATGCCCCGGATGAGCGTCGCATCGGCATCACGGCGTGGGAGATTCGCGTCGTGGGCCAGGGTATGCTCCTGCTCGGCCAGGGCTTCGCCGGCGGTCCATTCCCCGCAGAGGACATGGATGTACGCCGCTTTATAACGGATCGCCGCCAGTTCGGGCAGGTTGCCCTCCTGCGCCGCGAGGTCCAGCACGGTATGATACCCGGCGAGCGCCCCGCGCAGATCGCCTAGATTAAAGCGCATATCAGCCTGGAGTTGCAGGATATTGATCGTGCGCGCCGAGCGATCGCTGCCCCGGAATAGATCCAGGGCCTGATCGAGCAAGTCCAGGGCTTCGTCGGTCTGGCCCGTACCCATATAGAGCGTATAGGCAACATGACTCAACAGGTCGGCCTGCTCTGCCGCGTCGGTCGCCAGGGGCAGCGTCTGGCGGTAGAGCGCCGCCGCCGAGCGAAACCGCCCTCGGCGCAGGAGCCAACCGGCCCGGTAGTAGCGCGCCAGGAAGATGGCCCGCTGGTCGCCCATCTCGCGGGCCACCGTTTCCGCGTGCTCATAAAGCTGCTCGGTGGCACCGGGGTTGTCGCTGAGACTGCTCAGCCGCGCCTGGGCCAGGATGAGCCAGGGATGGGCTTCGCTGAGAGCGACAGGAAACCGGGGGAGCCATTCGGCCAACGCCAGGGAGTGGCTGGCCGCATAGCGTGATTCCAGCAGGCGGCCCAGCAAATCCGCCGCCGGCTCGTAGGCCCCCGCCGCCAGCAGGTGGGCTAGAGCCTGCTCTTCGTCGCGCGCGGCCAAGTAGTGGGTGGCCGCGACGCCGTGCAGTTCCCGAATGGCCGCAGGCTCCAGCACCCGCTCCAGCACATGCTGGAGGAACTGACGAAAGAACACCCGGTAGCGCCATTGCCGCCGTTCGGTGTCCACCGGCTGCACCAGCGCCAGGTGCCGATCCAGGTCGGTCAACCATTGTTGTGCCCCCGGCCCGCCCAGGGCGCGGCACGCGGCGGCGTCCAGGGTGTCGAGGATCGCGGTGTGAAGCAGGAAGGTGCGCAGGGCGGCAGGCTGGGGATTCAGGACTTCCTGCGCCAGATAGTCAAAGAGCTGCGGGCGCAGGGTGTCGAGCCGGTTGGCGAGATCCGCCGTCGTGGCGACCGGGGCGCGCAGGACGCTGTCAGCCAGCAGCCGCACGCCCAACGCCCACCCTTCCAACTGGACGTCGATCGTAGCCGTGGCCCTCGCCGGGAGCGGGGCGCGATTGGCCTGCTCCAGCAGCGCCTGGGTTTCGTCGGGGGTGAAGCGGAGATCGTCGGCGGTGAAGGTGGCGACCTGCCCGGCGGCGCGGAGGCGCGAGAGATTGTCCAGGCGCGGTTCGCCCCAGGCGAGGGCGATGAAGTGCAGATGGGTGCCTGCATACTCAATCAGGCGGCCCACCAGGGCGAGGGCGTCCGGGGTAACCAGCCGGTGCAGGTTATCCAGAATCAACAAGCTCCCCGCCGCCCCGCCAGGGTCCAACGCATTGAGCAACAGGGTCAGGGCCGCGCGCGGCTCCAGCGCCAGGCTCAGGTCAAAGCCGGAGGGTAACTGGCGCTGAAGTGCGGTCTGCAAATAGGCCAGCAGCAGGAGCGGGTCGTTGTGCTCGTCTTCCAGGCTGATCCAGCCGAGCGACCCCGCCTGGCGGTTAGCAAAATCAGCGACCAGGGTCGTTTTGCCATACCCTGAAGGGGCACTGATCAGCGTCAACCGGTATTTGCGCGTGCTATCCTGTAGCCGACTGAGCAACGAGTCACGGGAAAAAGGGTCCCAACCAAGTTGCGGCACACAACACCGGGTGTGCAGGACCACCGATGCGGGTCGCACCGGGTCGGGGAAAGAGGTGTAGGCCATCGGTCTTGTTCTCCTGCCAACATGGGAGACGCACCTCGACACCGGTTGCGGGCGAGAGTGCGCGCACACCTAACAAAACCGTATTACACTTATAGAGTTGTATGGAAACAGCGCTACGTGTTGAGCGTCCGCCACCAGAATGTCACCGGCAAGGTGGCCCACCCGACTCGCCTGCCCCTGCTGAGAAAGCAGCGCGGTCGCGGATGACGATGACCCCAGCCCCATTGGGGTGATCGGACCAGAGGTACCAAAGTTTCAGCACAACTGGAGCCGGTGCTGTGACGCGTCTATTGTGTGATGGATTGAGGAGGACGCGGCTAGATAATACCACCAGAAGCGATCAAAGTCAAATGGCCTGGTTCACCGGGTGCCAACCGGTTGTTCAGGCAGAATGAAGGCCAGCGATAGGGGTGGTTAGGTAGAGACACCGCACACCAGGTGACCCTGTCACCCGGGCAAACGTTGCTGGCCCCACGACTGGACAGGACGTTCCCCGCTGCCGGATCGGCGATAGAGGCACAAGGGAAGCGTCTTATCCAGTCCAGGTACACCGGCAGCGGTATCCGGCCTGAGCCGATCAAGGTGGCTCAGTCGTGGGCCCTGTGCGGACCTTTGCACAGGGCCGGTTCGTGTCCAGCAGCGGTTTAGTGGTTAGTCAGCCCACCGTCAACGGTCAACACCTGACCGCTGATAAAATCGGCATCTGCGGAGCACAGGAAAATCATTGCGCCGACCAGATCGGAGGCTCGCTGCGGGCGCTTGATGGCTTGTTGGCCGATGATGGACGCCACGCGATCCGCGGATGTCCCCGTCATCGGACCCGGCGGAATAACCGGGCCGGGGGCCAGGGCATTCACCGTGATGTTATAGACACCGATCTCACGCGCGAGAGAGCGGGTGAAACCGATAATACCGGCTTTAGAGGCGATGTAGTGGACCATGCTGGCTAAACCTACCCAGACCAGGTCGGTCGAGACATTGACGATCTTGCCGCCATTTTGCTTTTTCATCTGCGGCAAGACCGCTTTGCTGGTGAGGAAGACACTGTCGAGGTTGACGCTCATCACCTTGCGCCACTGATCGTAGGTAATGTCTTCGAAATCGACATGCGGGTAAACCCCGGCGTTGTTGACGAGGACATCGACACGTCCGAAGGTTTCGACGGCGGTCTGCACCATAGCGAGCGTATCGGTTTCGGAGGTTACATCTACCCGTACGGCCAACGCACGCGGCTCTGTGGCTTCCGCATTCAGGCTCTCGGCCAGGGCGGTGCCCTGCTCGATGCTGATATCGGCGATTAAGACCCGCGCCCCTTCGGCAACAAAGTGCTTACTATACAGGGCACCAATGCCACTTGCGCCACCGGTCACAATGATAACCTTGTCCTGGAGTCTCATAACCCTCCTTTTAAGGGGAAATAGACACGTCTGTGCCTATTTGGATGGTGGCGCGGCCCCCGGCGCACACCGCGCCACAGCAGGGGATCACAGGGCGATTCCGGTGTGCGGAATCGCGCCTGACGGTAGAACGAGCCGCTCCCGCGTGTCACCGGGTACCGAGGAGCGGACCAAGCGCCCACAGTATAGCACGGGTCGTTCGTCAGATCAAGTCGCTACCCGGCTGCCGGGCCAGCGCGAATAGGGATATCGGCTTTACAGCAGGGCTATTGTTGGCTATACTGGGGTTGCATACGCGCCCATGGCAGCAGGCGGGACCCTCGGCGCGGCAGCCCGACCGGTCATCCCGCCGCCAGTTGGCGACCAGCAGCCTTGCTGCTGAGCAAAGGAGTAGGCATGATCCGGCAGGCGCTCGTGGCGCAAGAGGTGGGCACCGAAACCGAGTTTCGCTGGCGAGGCGGCGAGATCTCGCGCCTGGAAGGCTTCAGCGATGCCGTATTCGCCCTCGCCTTAACCCTGCTCATCGTCACGACCGAGGCGCCCCAGAGCTTTGACCAGTTGGTCAAAACCCTGCGAGGCTTTCCCGCCTTTGGCATTTGCTTCGGGATGCTGGTGCTGGTGTGGTACTGGCACTATAAATTCTTCCGCCGTTACGGGTTGCAGGATATCTGGACGATTGCCCTGAACGCGCTGCTCCTCTTCGTGGTCGTGTTCTATGTCTACCCCCTCCGCTTTCTGTTTACGCTGCTGGTGGATCAGATCTTAAACCAACTCCCCGGCTTCGCCAGCCCAGGGCTGGACTCGAGCGCGACGGACGCGCAGATCACAAACAGCCAGGTGCCGTACCTGCTTATGATCTACGGCCTGGGCTATCTCGCGGTGAATCTGGTCTTTACGCTGCTTTATGCCCATGCGTATCGCCAGCGCGGAAAGCTCGCCCTGAACCCGCTGGAAGCCTTCGATACGCAAAGCAGTATCCTGGAATATGGAGTGCTAATGGGGATCGGGGCGCTGTCGGTGACGGTGGCGCTGGGCGGGGCCGGGCTTAATCGCTGGTCGGGGCCGGTCTACATCCTGATCGGGCCGGCCCTCTCGATCCTGGGTACGATACGCGGCAATCGCCGCCGCCAGCTCGAAAAGCAGGCCACCCGCACCGAGGAGTTTGCCGAATAGACGGCAGCGTCCGTCCCGGCCCAACCCCCGGCGGTGCGACAGGAGAAAGAGCGGGATCGCCGGTTCCCTCCCGCAGCAAGAAGCCGCCCATGCCTCTACGCGGGCAGCGCACCGGGACAGGCCGAGGTTACGATCACCGCGCCGGACGGCGCTGCTGAACCACGAGCATGATCCCCACGGCGATCAAGAAGAGCGGCCACACCCGGCCTAGCGTCGAGTAGCTGGTACTGGTCAGGCTGAGCACGAGGAACACCAGACTGGCGGCGGAGACGACCAACCCTGCGGTCAGGAAGTTCGCGCGCACGCGCCCCGAAGCAAAATACCCGGCCAGCAGGGCGATGCCGACGATCAGCGGATAAACCGGCCACAGCGCTTTGTGGTCATCCCAGGCCAATAGCCCCAGGGTCGTGGCAAAGAAGAATGCCCCCATCAGCAAGACAATGCTACTGCCCAGCACAGCCCCGGCGCGGCGGGTCGGGCTATCGGTTTCAAAGGCGCGCGTCAGGCCCACAATGCCCCCGACAACCAGGAAGATCGGCCACAGCGCGCCCCAGCTCACGTTCAAAAGGCCCTGCGTCATCCCGAAGAAGATCAGGCCGAGCACGATCAGCAGGATGCCTCCGATCAATTTCGCGCTGTTCGTTGAGTCTGAACTCATGGCGTTCTCCTTTCAGTCCCCTATTAGCGACACTCGACCCCATCTCGCGTCTGCGCCCGACGCGCCAGGCAGCCATCACAAAGGTTACGACCGCAGGTCCGGTGGTAGCCAGGGGCTACCGCCGCTGCCTGGGAGAGTGTAGATCAAAGGCAACAAAAGCGCAAGCGGGGCGAGGGCAGGTACAGGGCAGGCGCTTAGCCCACCGCCAGCGCCCGGCGCAATTGTTCCAGCGAGGCGTTGCCGCCCGAACAGACTAACCCTACCTGCTGCCCCTGGAGGCGCTCCCGCAGGGCGTAGGCTGCCGCCAGGGGAGCCGATCCTGCTGCTTCGGCCAGGGTGTGGGCGCGTTCGAGCATCCAGACCATCGCCTGGAGAATCGCCTCGTCGCTGACCAGCACGAAATCGGCCAGCCCGTCCCAGAGGATCGCCTGGGGCAGGCTGAAGGCCGTGCCCGTTGCCAGCCCCTCGGCGAACGTCCGGTTCGGCGCTTCGACAGACGCCCGCTGCCGCCACGACTCATAGGCGGCAGGCGAGGCTGCCGCCTGGACGCCGATGACCTGGATGGCCGGGTTGACGGCGCGGGCGACGATGCAGGCCCCCGCCGCGCCGCTGCCCCCGCCGATGGGCACGATGATCACATCGAGGTCGGGAGCATCCTCCAGCATCTCCAGCGTGCCGGTAGCGACCCCGGCGATCAACAGCGGCTCGTCGCCCGAATGGATGTAGCGATAGCCATGCTCGCGGGCGAGGGCCTCACAATGCAACCGGGCCTGGTCGAAGGTCGCGCCGTGGACGATGATCTCGGCCCCCATGCCCTGGATCGCCGCCACCTTGCCGGGGTTTGCCCCTTCCGGCACGACGATGCGCGCGGTGACGCCGAAGCGCCGGGCGGCGAAGGCGATCGACTGGCCGTGGTTCCCGGTTGAGGCGGCGATCACCCCGGCAGCGCGTTCGGCAGCGGGCAGTTGGGCCAGCAAATTCAGCCCACCCCGCACCTTGAACGCGCCGACAGGCTGGTAGTTCTCGTGCTTGATGTAGACCGGGGTGCCGATCAAGGCATCCACGGCGGGATAGCGGTGCAGCGGCGTGCGGGCCAGGTACGGGCGGATCTGCTGCTGCGCCCGCAGCACGTCGCGGAAATCGGGGATCGGCATATGGTCCATAGGGGGCCTCCTCTACGTGCTGGCGGGGACAAGCCGCACGGTCACGATCTGGAACGGCGTGACCGGGAGGGTGACTCGATCTCCATCCTCGACCGCCAGCGGTGCCTGGTTTTCTTCCAGCAGGTTGGTCAGGTGCGCTTCCTGGATCGGGAAGCCCAGGCGGAGCGTCACCGGGCCACGCCGCCGGTTGCATTCGTAGAAGCGCACGATCACACCGTGCCCATCCTCCGCCCGCTTGATCGTCTCAATGATCGTATTGGCCGCCACCCGGGCCAGGGGCGGCGGGGGCACACCCGTCGCCCCTGACGGGCCGCCACCGACGGCGATCAGCGGGTCGTTCAGGGCATAGGCTTGCGCGGCGATGTCCGCCGGGGTGGTGACCCGGCCCTCCCCGTCGGCGTGGGGATAAAGGCTGTAGACGAAGCGGTGTTCGCCCTGGTCGGCTTCAGGGTCGGGCATCGTCGGGGCGCGCAAGAGCGAGAGGCGGATCACGTTGTCGCGGATATCGTGCCCATACTTGCAGTCGTTGAGCAGCGCCACCCCATAGCCGCCTTCGCTGAGATCCACCCACTTCTGCGCGCACGTCTCGAAGCGCGCCCAGTCCCATGAGGTGTTGCGGTGGGTGGGCCGCTGCACGCTCCCCCACTGGATCTCGTAGGTCGCGGTGGGCGACAGCACGTCCACCGGGAAAGCCACCTTGAGCAGTATGTGCCGTTCGCGCCAGTCGATCACCGTGGCGCAGGTGATCTGCGGGCTGTTGTAGTCCAGCGATAGGCGCTGAGTGTAGCGGCTATGGAGGATGCGCCGGGTGATCTCGATGGTCGCCCGCAAGGGGCCGTGTTCGACCACACGGATCGTGTCGGCAGGATCGGCCAGGAAGGTGCGGTCGTCGTAGAACACATCAATATCCCAGGCATCCCAGTTGACCGGGCGATCTTCGAAGGCCTGGAACTGGTTCGCCACCGCGCCGGGGGGCAACACTTCCCGCGCCGCCGTCTTGTCGTAGATGCGGGTGATATCGCCCGCCGCGTCCAGTTCGACCCGCACATAGGCGTTTTCCAGCAGCCCCGGCTCGACCTGGAGCGAGGGCACCTCAGCGGCGGGCGGCGCGTCGGCAGCAGGCGCGAAGTGGAGCGCCTGCACGCTGTAGGGTTCGCTCGGCACCCCGCCGATCAGGGTGCCGCCGTCCACCGGCTGGGTGCGAACTGCCCCGGCGAACTGCTGCCCCGCCGGAAGGGCGCCGGGCCAGAAGGCCAGATCGCGCCGGGCGAAACCCGTCGGGTTAATGACCAGCACGTCGCCGCCGACCTGAGCTTTAACGACCGCCAGCGCCCCGTCGCGGGCTGCCTCTCCTGCCGCCCGGATCGCGGCATATTGCTGCTGCGATTCGACGTAGACGGCGTTGATGCTGCTGCCGGGGATAATGTCGTGGAACTGGTTGAGACAGACCAGTTCCCAGGCCTGGTGGAACGCCTCCGCCGGGTAGACATAGGCCGGGTCGAGCAGCGAAGCCAGGGTGGCGAGGAACTCGGCATCATGGAGGAGAAACTCGCTCTGGCGATTGGCGCGCTTGTTGCGGCCCTGGGTCGTGTACGTGCCCCGGTGGATTTCGAGGTATAGCTCGCTGTTCCAGGTCGGCAGGGCGGCCCCGCTTTCGGCTTCCAGGCGGCGGAAGAAGCTGATCACCGTGCCCTGTGTCAGGCGGGGCAGGCCGGGGAAGGCGGCCAGTTCCTGCGCGTTCTCGTTCATTTCGCGGGTGGGGCCACCGCCGCCGTCGCCATAGCCGTAGCTCATCAGCAGGGTCCGCTGCACCTCTTTGTGCTGCAACCTGGCCCACGAGCCGAGCGTGGCAAAGGCGTTGAGATCGGCATTATACGTGGCCGCACTCATCAGGTTGGGCTGGTCCTTCCAGGGCTGGTCGGGCGTGGTGCTGAAGTGGGTCAGCACTTTGGTACCGTCGAGACCCTGCCACCAGAACGAGTCGTTGGGCAGCTTGTTGACCTGATTCCAGCCGATCTTGATCGTGAAGAAATACTCCATCCCGGCCAGCTTGATCAGTTGGGGCAGGTTCCAGGCGTAGCCGAACACATCGGGCAGCCAGAGGACCGCCGATTCGGCGTCGGGGCCGAAGTGTTCACGGAAGAAGGTACGCCCCAGCAAGAATTGCCGGGCCAGCGACTCCGGCCCGGTGATGTTGCAATCGGCCTCCACCCACATGCCGCCGATCGGTTCCCAGCGCCCGGCGGCGACTAGCTCCTTGATCGCGGCGAACAGTTCAGGGTAGTCCTGCCGCACATAGTCGTAGAGCTGCGGCTGGCTCTGGGTAAAGCGGAACTTCGGGAACTGCTCCATCAGGCGCAGGACGGTGTGGAAGGTGCGCCCGGCCTTGCGGCGGGTCTGCCCCAGCGTCCACAGCCAGGCCACGTCAATGTGGGCGTGCCCGGCGGCGATAATCTCGGCGTCCAGCGGCGGCCCTGACGCGGCGATTCCGTCGCGCAGCCGTGCCAGGGCGGCGGGCACGCTGGCATAGAACGCCTCGCCCAGCGGTTCGCGGGTATCGAGCAGAATGAACGCGGCGTCCAGCGCATTATACAGGCAGGTCCGGGCCGGTTCGAGGTCATCGAGCATATTGGCCGCCTGGAGTGCGGTGCGCGCGGCGGCGATGAATTCGCGGGTGGGCGGGTCGATCTCGACCACGGCGCATTCTTCCATGAACAACTGCCTGCCGGGGTCGCCCGCCGCCCGCCCGCCGATCAGCCCCGTCCACCCATGCAGCAGCAGGTGATGGGGCTGCCCGTCGCGGTGGGCATCGGCCAGCGCGAATTCCTGGTGGTGGCGGTCGGCAGTGGCGTAGGGCACGCCGTCAATGTAGGCCAGGGTTTCGGGATGGCTGAACCCCGCCGCATCCCCTAGCGGTAAGAACAACGCCACCGGACGCACCGGGTCGCAGTCGGCGGGGACGGCAAACGTGCCACGCAAGACAAAGTTGATGTCGTGCCCGCCCCAGTAGGTGCGGGCCGGGATCGCGGGCCAGTCTGCGTCGTCCAGGGCGGGGTCGAGCGGTGGCGCAACAGAGGGATCGGCCAATGCCTTGAAGCGTAGGGGCGCGAGCGGGTGGCGGCGTCGGTAGGCCAGCGGGGCGATCAGGTCGAGGCGGTGGGCAATCTTGCGGGCGGTCTGGCGAATATCGTGCTGCAAACGGGTTTCCTCCAGCAGACAGCGTTCATAGCCACTTGGGCGGCGTGCTCGGCCCCACGGTAGACCGGTTCGGCCTAAGTATGGAGGACACCGGAAGGGCTGTCAAGCACCCACCGCCAACACGTCAGATCATTCCCGATAGAAAGCTTGATCAGCAGGGTTGGCACACGTTTTGCATAGGATGACCCTGCTGTATGAGCACGGGCGAGAGGGATAAGTTGTTGCCTGCCGGTGTGCCCTCCCCCGGCATCTGCGGATCTCAAGAGGGTGCGCGAATTTCCTAAGCAAGAATTAACACCTTCTTAACCATTTCCCAATATTTGGCTGCTACAATGAATTATAGAATATAGCGATACGACTCTGGCAGAGCAATGCCACAGGTATGCCTCCCCTGGGAAGGAGGTTCAGGCGAGGAGAAACCATGCCCCCGACCGTCAGCGCCATTATCACCACGTATAATTATGCCCCGTTTATTGCCGGGGCCATCGAAAGCGTGCTCCAGCAGACCCACCGCCCCGACGAAATCATCGTCGTGGACGACGGCTCGACCGACGACACCGCGGCGATTGTCGCGGCCTATGCGGAGGTCGGGGTCCGCTATATCTACCAGGCGAACCAGGGAGCCGGGGCCGCGCGCAATAGCGGTCTGCGGGCGGGCCAGGGGGAATTCGTCGCCTTCCTCGATGCGGACGACCGCTGGCTGCCGGACAAGCTCGCCCGCCAGCTTGATCATTTCGCGCAGCATCCCACGGTCGGGTTGGTCACGGGCGGTGAATGGCAGGTCTACGCTTCGGGCCAGGCTCCGGTGCGCCTGGATCGTGCGCCGGTGGGGGCGGCCAATATCTACCCGCGCATCCTGGTAGAGAACAGCATCGGCAATCCTTCGCTGACCCTGATCCGGCGGGCCTGTTTCGAGCAGGTGGGCACGTTTGACGAAGGGCTACGCCTGGGCCAGGACTGGGAGATGTGGATTCGCCTGGCCCGCGCCTTCCCGATCGGGGTGGTGGATGCGCCGCTGATCACCTTTACGCAGCATAACGGCAGCCTCACCGCCGGGCAGGTGGCGGCCCGCGCCCGCTCGAACCAGTTGATCCACCGGCGCTACATTCCCCAGGTGCCGGGGCGGTGGACCCGGCTGGGGTTATGGCGTGCGGCGCGCGCGATGAGTTGCTATTATACGGCAGCCTCGGTGGTGGATGACCCGGCGCAGCGGCGCACGGCGGTGCGGATGGCACTGGCGGCGGCCTTGCTCGATCCGGGCTACGAGACGCGGCTCAAGGCGGGGGTGCTCTTCCGCGCCGCTTTTGGCCGGGGGGTGTTCGACCGGGTCAAGCGACTGGTGCCGGGCCGGGCGACCCCCGTTCCCGCGCTCTCCGAGGGGGATCCCCGGTCTTCCGCCTGAGTGCGCCGGGGGCCGCTTCCCCCACGCGCCTGGCACACAGACATACATAGAAAGCCGGGCTGTGAGTATCACAGCCCAGCCTTTTATTCTGCTCTATATAGATGGTTGTAGTGCCGAGAGTTGTTCTATCAGCCCTAATCGAGCCACATCGCTCGCTACTTAACGACCAGGTTAATCTTCTGGCCCCGTTGTGCATGACCGGGAAGACTACAAATCAAGGTGTAGGTGCCCGCCTTCAGATCAACTTCCAGCGTTTGTGCCCCGGCAGCGCTGCCAAAGGTCGAGGTGGCCCCGACGGTGGCCCCATTCTGGGTCACGGTGAGGTTGTGCGGCATCTGCCCCGCATTGGTCACGGTGAAGGTCACTTTGCCTGCCGGCACTTCGGCCTGGCTCAGGTCAATGGCCCATTCACGCAGGGTTGCTGTAACTGCGGTACCGCTGCCGCTGCTCGTCCCGGCCCCGGTGCCGGGGGTGGCCGCTGCGTCGGTATTGGCGGGCGGGGTCGCCAGTGCTTCGGTGGTCATGGCTGGCATCGCTGCTTCGGTGGTCGCGGTGGCCGCAGGCGGGGCCGCAGAGTCGGTCGTACCACCACAGGCCGCTAACAGCACCAGCATCGCGACGCCCAGCAGGCCTAGCAGCCCAATCCGCCTAATGCTCGTACTAAAATGTGTTCGCCTTATCATGTTCCGTTTATTTCACCTATTCCTCTCAGTGTGTTTGCAACCGGACCCACGGTAGGTTCGGTAACTCCGGGCTTTCACCAGTATAATGGGCGAAGCTTAAAACAAAGCACAGAGATTATTAAGGTTGCATTAAACGAACGGGCAAACAGGTGGGCGGTGCCTTGCCGCCGACCCCCTATTCCCAGGATAGCTACAAATCTTAATCGAACATTAACTTTTTCCCGGTAATCCTTTAATCTGTCCGTTGTACACTATTAACATGGGGAACAGGCGATCACTTGCAGGCGCTGCTCTCTAGCGGATATATCAGTGTAGGTGAGGCCGGTGTGATTGCGGATTGAAAGTGAAACGCGCATGAACGAGAAGGAGCTTATGGAGGAACAGGAGCGCACGGTTCGGGTGCTGGTGGTGGACGATGAGCCGTTGATCGTGGAGTTGCTGACGATGGGCCTGGACTACGAAGGGTTCGAGGTCAGCGTCGCCCGCACCGGCTTTGAAGCCCTGGAACAGGCCCACACTGTCCGGCCCGATCTGGTGGTGCTCGATGTGATGTTGCCCGGCATCGACGGGGTCGAAGTGTGCAAGCGCCTCCACGACCAGGGGAATGTAGGCATCCTCATGCTGACCGCGCGGGGTGAGGTAGACGACCGGATCCTGGGGCTGGAGAGCGGCGCGGATGATTACCTGGTCAAACCGTTTAATTTCCGCGAACTGATGGCCCGGCTGCGGGCGATCTTGCGCCGCCGGGGCATCAACCTGAACCGCTCGCTGCGCGTGGGCGACCTCGTACTCGACCGGCAGTCGCGCCGGGTGACGCGGGGCGGGCGGATTATCGAACTGACCCCCCGCGAATATGATATGCTGGAACTGTTCATGACCCACCCGCGCCAGGTCTTCCCCCGCGATGTCATTCTCAATCGGGTCTGGGGCTACGACTATCTGAGCGATACCAACGTGATTGATGTCCACATCCGCCACCTGCGCGAGAAGCTGGGCGACGAGGAACGCAGCCTGATCCGTAGCGTGCGCAGCGTGGGGTATGCCTTGGAGCCGCCGGATGAATTTCGCTGATCGGACCCGCGCCGCCCTCTGGCGCGTGCCGGTGGGCTTGCAGTTGAGCGCGCTTTATACACTGCTGCTAGTCACCATCCTGGCCCTGCTGGGCTGGGCGCTCTATGCCCAGCTCGATGGATTCCTGGTGAACAACACGGCCTCCCGCCTGGAAGCGGCGGCGGGAACGACGCTGGTGCGCAGCCCCGGCTTTGATCGGGGCGGCGACCTCCATCCGCCGTCGCGGCGCGGCGATTCGGGCACGCCCCCGAACCAGGCCGCAGCGCCATCCCCCTACGCCCGCTCGACCAGCGCGATGATCGGCTCGCTGGTGCGCCAGTTGTCCGCGCCCGATGTCACGGTGGCCGTGTTGACCGAACAAGGCCAGGTCATCTCTTCAACGCTGGCGGCGAACGAAGTCAGCGCCCGCCAGATCCCGACCCTCCCGACCGGCTGGATCAACACGATCCCCACCCAGCCGGTGGCGAGCGGGTCCGCCGCGACTGCCCAGTGGATCGTGCCGGCAGAGACCGGGGGCCGCCTGCTTGTCGTCGCCCAGGTGCTCAACACCGATGGCGGGATCGACTTCGCGCAGGGCCGCCTGCTGCTGGTCCAGGTCGCCTCTCTCGACGCGGCTGATGCGATCCTCAACCAACTACGGCTCTACCTGGTGCTGGGGCTGATCATCGGCACCGTGGTCGGGGTGCTGGCCGGGCTGGGCCTGACCCGCGCCGTGCTCAAGCCGCTCGACCGCATGGCCGACACGGCGGAGGCGATTGCCGGGGGCGATTTGAACCGCCGCCTGCGGATGCCGGCACCAGCAGGGGGCAACGAGGTCGCCCGCCTGGGTGGGGCCTTCGACCATATGGTCGACCGCCTGGCCGCCTCGCTCCAGGCGCAGCGGCGCTTCATCGCCGATGCCTCGCATGAGTTGCGTACACCGCTCACCTCGCTCGAAGGGCTGAGCGAGATGCTGCTGATCGGCGCGGATCGCGGCGACAGCAGCACGATCCAGCGTATGGCCCGCTCGATGCACGGCGAGCTGGGCCGCATGGGTCGCCTGGTGACCGACCTGCTCACCCTCTCCAAGCTGGACAACGCCGGATCATTGTCCGTCACCAGCGTCGAGGTGGGCAAGTTGCTGGACGACATAGCCGAACAGGTGGAACCCCTGGCCGACAACCGACAGATCCGCCTGGAGGTGATCCATGATGGCCCGGTCCCGGTGCGAGCCGACCCGGACCGGCTGAAGCAGGTGATCCTGAATCTGGTGGATAACGCACTGCGCTACACCCCCCCCGGCGGCACCGTGCGCCTGGCGGCGGCAGCAGATCTGCTGGCTCGTACGGTACGTATCCAGGTACAGGATACCGGGCCGGGGATTGCGCCCGACCACCTGCTGCATATTTTCGACCGCTTCTACCGGGGCGATCCGTCGCGTACCCGCGCCAGCGGCAACACCGGCCTGGGCCTGGCAATCGCGCGTGGTATTATCGAAGCGCATCAGGGGACCATCGAGGTGCAGTCGGTGCCGGGGACCGGGGCGTGCTTCACCATTGTGCTGCCAGGGGACGGTAGCGGGGAGTCGCACGGCCTGCCCTTGGTCCCCCGGCGCGACCGCCAGCCCGTCAACAACCAGCAGTAGGCCACGGCCCTACCAACAACAGCATTTAAGGCAAACTTAACCATTCCGTCGCTTTTTCTTAACCAATCTATGGTACACTGGTAGCAGCGTCCCTATGCTGATTTCGCCACCATCCACCTAGAAATACTCCACTGCCATGATCCGCCGATTAACGCTTGCGCTCCCGCTGTTCCTGCTGCTGCTCCTCGCCTGGCCCGGTCAGGCTGCCACGTTGGCCGCCCCTGCCGAACCGGGGATGTGGACCGCGCCGTCTGCCTCCCCGACCTCCTCGGCCCAGGTGGTGATCAACACGGCAGCCCCGATCAGCACCGCCCCGCGCGTGAACGTCGCCATCCAGGCCGGGCACTGGAAAAGCAGTGAACTGCCCGATATCCTGGCCCGGCTGCGCGGCTCCACCGGGGCCAGCGGGGGCGGGCGCACCGAAGCCCAGGTGACGGTGGATATTGCCGGGCGGGTGGTCCGCCTGCTACGCAGCAACGGGTTGACCGCCGAGGTGCTGCCGGCGACGGTACCCACCGGCTACCAGGCCGACCTGTTCATCTCGCTTCATGCCGACGGCAACACCAACACCGCGCCGCGCGGTTACAAGGTCTCCACCCGCTGGCGCTCCGATGTGGCCGCGCTGGATGCCTCGCTCGTGCAGGCCATCCAGGATGGCTACGGCCAGTTGACCGGGATGCCGCAAGATCCCAGCGTCACCCGGGCGATGCGCGGCTACTACGCCTACAGCACCTACCGGGGCGAGTCGTATCGCCTGGGCACTACCACCCCCGCCGCGATCCTGGAGATGGGCTTCATGAGCAATGCGGTCGATCGCAACCTGATGTTCAACAATCCCGATCTGCTGGCGCGAGGCGTGGTGGCCGGGGTGAACACCTTCTATGATCGCCGGGCCGCCGCCCGCCAGCTTCAGGCCGCCGCCGAGGAACAGGCCGCCGCCAGCCCCTATAGCCGCAGCGCGGTCATCCTCACCGATAGCGCCAATATCCGCAACGCGGCCAGCAGCGATGCACGCCGGTTGGCCGGGGCCGCATTCGGGGACAGCTTCCCGCTGCTCCAATCCACCACATCCCTGCCCCGCCCCAGCGGTGGCTTTGACCCGCGCCAGGGCACCCAGCTTGTTACCGGCAGCGGGTGGTACCAGATCACCCTCCCCGGCTCGGATGCCGACGCCTTTCTCAGCCGCGATGTGGTCGTGATCCAGCAATAGCCGACCCCATGTGACCGGGGGCGCAAACAAGGTTTGCGCCCCCGGCGCGCGTCTAGGGACCATCCGCCATTTCCCCGATCCGGGCAGATCTCGTATAATGAAGGCAGAGTGAAGGGGAGGATGAGATCGCGGCCCGATGAAGATTGTGATCCCGGATGACTATCAGGATGCTGTGCGCGGGCTGGACTGCTGGCCGCTCTTGCGCGACCACGAGGTGACGGTCTACCACGACACGGTCAAGGATGCGGACGCCCTGGCCGAGCGGTTCCGCGCCGCCGAGGCACTGGTGCTGATCCGCGAACGCACCGCCATCACCGCCGACCTGCTGGCGCGGTTGCCCCGGCTCCGGCTGATCAGCCAGACCGGCAGCGGGGTGAGCCACATTGATCTGGCCGCCTGCGCCCGGCAGGGGGTGGCCGTGGCCGCCGGGGGCGGCGCGCCGGTTGCCCCCGCCGAACTGACCTGGGGGCTGGTGCTGGCGGCGATGCGCCACCTGCCCCAGGAGATCGCCCGGCTGCGGGCCGGGGGCTGGCAAGCCTCGCTGGGCCGGGGCCTGCGGGGGCGCACGCTGGGCATCTTCGGCTATGGCAAGATTGGCAGCCTGGTCGCCGGGTACGGGCGGGCCTTCGAGATGCCGGTGCTGGTCTGGGGCCGCGAGGGATCGCTAGAACGGGCGGCAGCAGCGGGCTTCGCTACCGCCGCCAGCAAAGAGGCCCTCTTCGAGCAGGCCGATGTACTCTGCTTGCACATCAAGTTGAACGCCGAGACACGCGGCATCGTCACCGGCGACGACCTGGCGCGGATGAAGCCGACCGCGTTGCTGGTGAATACCAGCCGGGCCGAACTGATTGAAACCGGGGCGCTGGAACAGACGCTCCGCGCTGGCCGCCCCGGCTGGGCCGCCGTTGATGTGTATGAGTCCGAACCGTTGGCGGACCATCCCCTACTCCATCTGGAAAACGCTATTTGTACTCCCCACCTGGGATATGTAGAAAAAGACACGTACGAGCGTTACTTTGGCAGCGCGTTCGAACAAGTACTGGCCTTCGCAGCGGGCACCCCGATCAACCTGATCACTCCTCAGGGGTAACCCCGCCTCACCGACCGTGCGTACCCCCGTCCCCGCCCGGCACCCACCGAAAGGATGCGCTGGAGGAGGTGCTGCCCGATCGGTGGTCAGTAGCGTGTCTGGTCAACCGGCGAGCATCCCTCGACCCCGCGTCTGAGCGAATACCCCCATGAAGCATACCCCCACCGAGGCCCGCCGGATCAGCGGGCTGGATGGCCTCCTCCTGGCCCTGGTCGTGATCTGGGGCGTGAACTTTAGCGTCTTGAAAGTGGGCCTGGATACTGTGCCGCCCCAGGTGTTTAACGGTGTACGGATGGGTCTGGCGGCAAGCGTCTTTGTGGTGCTACTGGCGGCACAACGGCGGCTGCGCTGGCAGCGCGGCGACGGCTGGCGGATCGTGGGCCTGGGCCTGCTGGGGCATGGTGGCTACCAGATCTTGTTTATCGAGGGCCTGAAGTACACCGCCGCAGGCAACACCGCGCTGATCCTGGCGAGTGCGCCGCTGTGGGTGGCGCTGATCGGGATGGTGCGGGGCCTGGAGCGGCCCTCGCCCCGCGGCTGGATGGGGTTGGCGCTGGCCTTCGCCGGAGTGCTGATCGTGATCGTGGGGGTGAATCCCGCGCTGCTGCGCGAGGGGTTGGCCGCAGGCGGGACTGCGGCCAGCAGTCTGCTGGGGGATGGCCTCGTCCTGATCGCGACCCTCTGCTGGGCGGGCTACACGGCCTTGAGCAAGGACCTGCTCACCCGCTACACGCCAACCCAAGTAAACGGATGGACCCTGGCGGCAGCCACGCCGGTACTGCTGGCGGCCCTCCTCTTCCAGGGGGTGACCGAGGGCTGGGGGCAGTGGACGCCCGGGGCGGTGGGGGCGGTGCTCTACGGCGGTCTGCTGTCGGTGAACGTGTGCTACGTGATCTGGTATGCGGGGGTGCAACGGCTGGGCGGGGCGCGCACGGCGGTCTTTTCTAACGTGACCCCGCTGGTCGCCATCCTCAGCGCATGGCTCTGGCGAGGCGAGCCGTTGCAGCCGGTCTATCTGCTCGGTGCGGTCCTGATCGCCAGCGGGGTGCTGTTGGCCCGCTTCAGCCAACCTCGTACCCCGGTGCCTCCCGCAGAGGGGGCAGGCCAGACGGTCGGGAGTCAGAAATTAGAAATTAGAAATCAGAAGTCAGAAGTCAGCAATCAGCAGTCAGTAATCAGCAGCCTGGATGAGTCGGGTAGGCGGGCCTCATTGCTGCGACCCGCCCCCCTCAGAACCGTGCGTACCAGTTTCCCGGTACACGGCTCAAGCAACCACTTACGCTTCACAGGAGCAGTGGCTTTCCGGCGGCATCGGTTGGTACGATTTTGCCG